>JAEULV010000094.1 GCA_016793065.1 Hyphomicrobiaceae bacterium | reverse complement strand
CGCGCCGCGCCGGGCGCTGACGGCGGCGCTGAACGCTTCGATCGTCGGGGCGATCGTGCATCTGGTGGCGGCGGTGAAGCGGTCGATGGCGGCATTGGCGATCGAGGCGCCGCTGATGATCGTCAAGGGCGACGGCGCGCTCGCCGATGCCGGCGTCATCGTCGAAAAGCCGATCGAGACGATCCTGTCGGGGCCGGCGGCGAGCGTCATCGGCGCGCGGTTCCTGTCGGGACTGGCGGACTTCGTGATTTCCGACATCGGCGGCACGACGACCGACGTGGCGATGGTTGCCGGCGGCTGGCCGAAGCTCAACCGGGAGGGCGCGGTGGTCGGCAGCCATCGCACGCTGGTGCGGGCGATCGACATGCATACGATCGGGCTCGGTGGCGACAGCGAGGTGGAGATCGACGCGACCGGCAAGGTGGCGCTGGCGCGGACCCGGCAGGTGCCGCTGGCGCTGATCGGCGCGCGCTGGCCGGAGACGATCGCGCAGATGCGGCTGATGCTGGACGACCCGGAGGCGTCGAGCCATGGCGGACGCTTCGCCCTGCGACCGATCGGCGCCGACGCGACGCAGCTGCCGGCCGATCTCGACGGGCAGGAGCGCGAGGCGCTGACGCGGATCGGCGGCGAGCCGGTGGCGATGCACAAGCTGCCGCAATCGCCGTCGTTCCGGCGGGCCCTCGGCCGGCTGGCGGCGCGGGGACTGGTGCAATTCGCCGGCTACACCCCCTCCGACGCGGCACATGTGCTGGGGCTGCAGGGGCAGTGGTCGCGGCAGGCGGCGGAACTCGGCGGGCAATTGCTGGTGAAGTCGCGGCGGATGCTGAAGATGGACGAACGCGAGGCGGTGGGCGAGGCCTTCGCGGCGGAGGTGTTCGACGCGGTGGCGGCGGCAAGCTGCCAGGTGGTGCTGGAGACGGTGGCGGGCGAGACGTTGCCGGCCGACAATCCGCTGATGGCGGCGGTGATCTCCGGCCGCGGCGCGATCGGCCGCCTCGGCGTCGGGCTGACGCCGCAAGTGCCGCTCGTCGGGGTCGGCGGGCCGGCGGCGGTGTTCTATCCGGAGGTGGCGCGGCGGCTGGGCTGTGCGCTGCATGTGCCGGAAAATGCCGGCGTCGCCAACGCGGTCGGCGCCGCCGTCGGCGTGGTGCGGACGCGGGCGACGGTCGAGATCTCGACCAATGGCGCCGGGCTTTATCGCATCCACCACGCCGGCGCGCCGGTCGATCTCGTCAATCCGACCGAGGCGCTCGACCGGGCGCGGGCGATCGCCATCGAGGAGGCAACGGCGCGGGCGCGGGCCGACGGGGCGGAGGCCAGCGCCGATCTCGCCGTCGAGGTGCATACCGACCGCATCGATGTGCCGGACGCGCGCGACGATACCGGACTGATCGCGGCGACGGTGATCGCCGAGTGCCGGGCCGGCGGCTGAGCGCCTGCCTCAAAAGCTCGGACGGGTCGGCCGGCGCGGACGGCCCGGCGCGCCGGTCAGTCCGGCAGGCGCTTGCCGGTGGCGATGTCGAACAGGTGGACGTCGCCTGCCGCCGCGTGGGTGTCGATGCGGGTGCCGGGCGGGATCAGCGACTTGCCGGCGACGCGTACGATCAGGGTGGTCCGGGGACTGCCGTCGAGATGGCCGTGGAGATAGGTTTCGGCCCCGACCGGCTCGATGGCGTCGACGGTCAGGCCGAGGGTGAGGCCGGCGCCGTCGGCCGAGCCGAAGTGCAGGTGCTCGGGGCGAACGCCGACGCGGACCGTGTCGACACCGGCGGGCGCGGGCAGATCGAGGGCGCCGCTGCCGGCGGTCAGGCGGCCGTTGACGGCCTTGGCCTCGATCAGGTTCATCGCCGGGGCACCGATGAAGCCGGCGACGAAGACCGAGGCCGGGCGCTCGTAGACGTCGAGCGGCGGGCCGACCTGCTCGACCTCACCCTTGTTCATCACCACCAACAGGTCGGCGAGGGTCATCGCCTCCAGCTGGTCATGGGTGACATAGACCGACGTGGTGCCGAGCCGGCGCTGCAATTGCCGGATCTCGATGCGCATCTGGTTGCGCAGCTTGGCGTCGAGGTTGGACAGCGGCTCGTCGAACAGGAAGGCCTGGGGTTCGCGGACGATGGCGCGGCCCATGGCGACGCGCTGGCGCTGGCCGCCGGAGAGGGCGCGGGGCTTGCGGGCGAGAAACGGCTCGATTTCCAAGAGCCGGGCGGCCTCGTCGACGCGGCGGTCGATCTCGGCGCGCGGCACGCCGCGATTGCGCAGGCCGTAGGCGAGGTTGTCGAACACGGTCATGTGCGGATAGAGCGCGTAGTTCTGGAACACCATGGCGATGTCGCGCTCGGCCGGTTCCAGTTCGTTGACGCGGCGCTCGCCGATGCGGATCTCGCCGCCGGTGATGCTCTCGAGGCCGGCGATCATGCGCAGCAGCGTCGACTTGCCGCAACCGGAGGGGCCGACCAGCACCACGAGTTCGCCGTCGGCGACGTCGAGCGAGACATTGCGAACCGCCTGGACACCGCCGGCATAGACCTTGTCGACATTCCTGAGGGTGATGGATGCCATGAAACGCGTCTCACTTCTCGGTTTCGGTCAGGCCCTTGATGAACAGGTTCTGCATTGCGACGACGACGACGACCGGCGGCAGCATGGCGAGCACTGCCGTCGCCATCACCAATTGCCATTCGGTCAGGGCATCGACGACCGCCAGCATCTTCTTGATGCCGATGACGATGGTCTGCATGTCGTCGCGGGTGGTGATGAGGATCGGCCAGAGATACTGGTTCCAGCCATAGATGAACAGAATGACGAACAGCGCCGCCATGGTGGTGCGCGACAATGGCAGCAGCGTATCGAAGAAGAACTTCACCGGGCCGGCGCCGTCGATCTTCGACGCCTCGACCAGTTCGTCCGGCACGGTCATGAAGAATTGCCGGAACAGCAGCGTCGCGGTGGCCGAGGCGATCAGCGGCAGGGTGAGGCCGGTATAGGTGTCGAGCATGTGCAGGTCGGCGATGACCTTGTAGGTCGGATAGATGCGCACCTCGACCGGCAGCATCAGGGTGATGAAGATCACCCAAAACGCCACCATACGGAAGCGAAAGCGGAAATAGACGATGGCATAGGCCGACAGGAGCGAAATGGCGATTTTGCCGACAGCGATCATCATCGCCATGATCAGCGAGTTGAGCAGCATGGTCGCCACCGGCTCGCGGGTGGTCGACTTGGTGCCCTCGAACAGGATGCGATAGTAATTTTCAAGGAAATGCCCGCCGGGAACCAGCGGCATGTTGCCATTGGCGATGGTCGTGGCGTCATGGGTCGAGCCGATGACGGCGACGTAGACCGGAAAGCAAATGATCACCACACCGATGATGAGGATCAGATGCGCCAGCACGTTGCCGAGGTGGCTTCGCTCGATCATCAGTATTCGACCTTGCGTTCGATATACTTGAACTGGATGGCGGTGAGGCCGACGACGATGAACATCAGAATCACCGATTGCGCCGCCGAGCCGCCGAGATCGGAGCCGAGGCGGCCGTCGGCGAAAACGCGATAGACCAGCGTCTCGGTCGCCTTGGCCGGGCCGCCCTGGGTCATCGAGTCGATGACGCCGAGCGTGTCGAAGAAGGCGTAGACGATATTGACGACGACGAGGAAGAAGGTGGTCGGCGACAAAAGCGGGAAGATGATGGTCCAGAAGCGGCGGGCTGAGCCGGCGCCGTCGATGGCGGCGGCCTCGATGACGCTTTTCGGGATCGCCTGCAGTCCGGCGAGGAAAAACAGGAAATTGTAGGAAATCTGCTTCCATACCGAGGCGATGACGACCAGCGTCATGGCGTCGCCGCCGTTCAGCAGCGGGTTCCAGTCGATGCCGGCGCTACGCATCGCCTTGGCGATCATGCCGAGCGAGGGATTGAGCATGAAGATCCACAGCACGCCGGCAACGGCCGGGGCGACGGCATAGGGCCAGATCAGCAAGGTGCGGTAGACGCCGGCACCCTTGATGCTCTTGTCGGCCTGCACCGCCAGCAACAGCGAGATGGTCAGCGACAGGAAGGCGACGAGGAAGGAAAACAGCATCGTCGTGGTGAAGGTGCGGAAATAATGCGCCTTGGTGAAGAGCAATTGGTAGTTCTCGAACCAGACGAACTCGGTCGACAGCCCGAAGGCGTCCTCGATCAGGAACGATTGCCACACCGCCTGGATCGCCGGCCAATAGAAAAAGACAAGCGTGATCAGGATCTGCGGCGCGATGAGGGCGAGCGGCAGGAACCGGTTGGAGAAGATCGCGCGTTTTTCCATGGGGACCCGTACGCGGGGAATGGTCGGGATGGCCGTGGCGGGCCGGATCAGCCGAGCAATGACCGAAGGGGCGCCTTCCCCCCGGAGGGGAGAAGGCAGAAGCGGTCAGCGATCGGCCGTCACTTGGCGAGGGCGCGCTCGAACTGGCGGAGCAGGACGTTGGTGCGCTCGACGGCGGCGTCCATGGCCGCCTGGGCGGTCTTCTGGCCGACCAGCGCGGCTTCGGCCTCTTCGCCGACGATGTCGCGGATCTGCACCATCGAGCCCAGACGCAGGCCGCGCGAATTGGCGGTCGGCGGCTTCTTGGTCAGCTGCAGCAGCGGGGTTTCGCGGCCCGGGTTCTTTTCATAGAAGCCGGAATCCTTGGTCTTCTTGTAGGCGGCGTTGGTGATCGGCAGATAGCCGGACACCTGGTGCAGGCCGGCCTGGCGATCGGTGTCGGACAGGAAGGTGAAGAACTTGGCGACACCCTTGTATTCCGGCGCGGTCTTGCCGCCGAGCACCCAGAGCGAGGCGCCGCCGATGATGGAGTTCTGCGGCGCGCCTTCGACGTCGGGATAATAGGGCATCTCGCCGGTGCCGAACTCGAACTTGGCGTTGGCCTTGACGTTGCCGTAGAAGGCCGACGAGGTCATGAAGATCGGGCATTCGCCGGAGGTGAAGCGGCCTTCGCCGGTGTTGGTGCGGCCGGAATAGTCGAAGGTCTTGTCCTTCTGCAGGTCGATCAGGTTCTGCAGGTGGCGGACGTGCAGCGGGCCGTTAAACTTGGCCTCGGTGTCGAAGCCGTCAAGGCCGTTGGCCTTGGTCGACAACGACACGTTGTGCCAGGCCGACAGCTGCTCGACATTGAGCCAGGAGTACCAGGCGGTGGAGAAGCCGCACTTGTCCCAGCCGGCGGCCTTGAGCTTCTTGGCGTAGTCGAAGGTTTCCGGCCAGGTGCGCGGCGGCTTTTCCGGGTCAAGGCCGGCCTTCTTGAAGGCGTCCTTGTTGTACCACATGATCGCGGTGGAGGAGTTGAACGGCATCGAGATCAGCTTGCCGTCGGCGGTCGAGTAATAGCCGGCGATGCCGCCGACATAGTCCTTGACGTCGAACTTCTCGCCGGCGTCGGCCATCAACTGGTAGACCGGCATGATCGCGCCCTTGGCGCCCATCATGGTCGCCGTGCCGACCTCGAACACCTGAAGAATATGCGGCGCCTGACCGGCGCGGAAGGCGGCGATGCCGGCGTTCATGGTGTCGGCATAGGAGCCCTTGTAGGTCGGCACGACCTTGTAGTCGGCCTGGGCGGCGTTGAAGTCCTCGGCCAGCTTGACGATGACGTCATTGTTGGCGCCGGTCATGGCATGCCACCACTGGATCTCGACCGGAGCGGCGCGAAGTTCGGCGCTGAGGGCGGTCAGCGAGATCGCGGCGAGCATGGCTGTCAGAAAGCTGCGCTTGTTCATCGTTTTGGTACTCCTCTCGGTTTCCTGATCGACTGATCTTTTCAATGTGTCAGCCTTATCCCGGATGCGTGACGGTACGACGAAGGTCGGGGCAAAGTAAATGTGACATCCGAAACGCTGCTTTCACAAAGCCGTATCGGAGCCGGGCTCGTTGGCCGGGCCGTCGCCTGCCGGCAGATGGCGATGGGCCGGACCGGTATAGGTCCACAGGTTTTGGCGCGGGATCGGGCCCTTGTTGCGGGCGCCGGACCGCATCTCCTCATAGGCGTGGGCGAGCGCGCCGACCGAGCGCGACAGCACGAACAGACCCCGGCACAGCGCCGGCGCGAAGCCGAGCTCGGCATAGACCACCGCGGTGGCGCCGTCGATGTTCATGGGGATCGGCCTGCTTCGGCCGGCGGAAAGCGCGGCCTCGACGGCGCGGCCGATGGCGGCGAAGCGGCCGCCGACGGCGCCCTCGGCGGCGGCGCGCTCGACCAGATGCAGCAGGCGCGGCGCGCGCGGGTCGACCGGATGGAAGCGGTGGCCGAAGCCGGGCGCATGGGTTTCGCCCCGGGCCCTGCGAGCGGCGAGTTCGGCGGCGACGGCGAAGGCGAGACCGGTTTCACCGGCATCGAGGCGGGCGGCGATGGCATGGTAGAGTTCGAGGGCCTGTTCGCCGGCGCCGCCATGGACGTCGCCGAGCATGTTGGCGGCGTTGGCCATGGCGGAATTGATGCCGACGCCGCAGGTGATCGCCATGCGGGCGGCGGCGATGGACGGCGCCTGCGGGCCGTGGTCGACGGCGGCGACAAGGGCGCATTCGAGCAGGGCGGCCTCGGCGCGGCTTGGTAATTCGCCACGGGTCATCAGCCAGACCATCTCGGCATAGGAGACGTTGCCGATGAGATCCTCGATGGCGTAGCCGCGAAGATGGATGCGCCCCGGGGCCATGTCGATGATCGCGGTCGCCCACCAGTCCTCAGGTGAGGCAGTGGGGGGCGAGGCGGCGGATTGCTGGCGTTGCGGCGCGGATCGGTCGTCGCTCATATCACCCCTCCCGCCTCGAAGGCGTCGATGGCGGCATCGTCATAGCCGAGTTCGCGCAGGATGGCGCGGCTGTGCTGGCCGAGTTCGGGCGGCGGCAGGCGCGGTTCGGGATCGCCGCCGGAGAGGCGGTAGCCGGAGCGCACCACCGCCACCTCGCCGGCGGGCAGCGCCGGCATGGGAATGTGCTTGACCAGGTCGCGGCCGGTCACTTGCGGGTGACGCAGGATCGACGGCAGGTCCAGCACCTCGCCGGCGGGGACGCCGGCGGCGTTGAGGCGGATCGACCATTCGGCGGCGGGCCGGGCGGCAAGCGCGGCCTCGATCTCGGCGGTCAGGGCGGCGCGGTTGAGCTTGCGGGCCTCGCGGCTGGCGAAGAGCGGGTTTTCGACGAGGTCGGCACGGCCGATCAACTCGGCGAGGGTAACGAACTGCTCCTGCTTGTTGGCGGCGATGTTGAGCGGGCGGTCGGCGGTGCGGAAGGTGCCGGAGGGCGCGGCGGTCATGTTGTCGTTGCCCATCGGCTGCGGCGGCACGCCGGCGATCAGCCAGTTGGACACCGCCCAGCCCATGGCGACGAGGGTCGATTCCAGCATGGAGACGTCGATGAAGCTGCCGGTGCCGGTGGACTGGCGGCCGACGAGGGCGGCGGCGATGGCGAAGGCGGCGGTGATGCCGCCCATGGTGTCGGCGACGGGATAGCCGACGCGCAGCGGCGCGGTCTCGGGCGTGCCGGTGACCGACATGACGCCGGAAAGGCCCTGGATGATCTGGTCATAGGCGGGATTGTGCCGCAGCGGGCCATCGGCGCCGAAGCCGGAAATGGCGCAATAGACGAGGCGCGGGTTGGCGGCGCGCAACGCGGCATAGCCGAGGCCGAGGCGGTCCATGACGCCGGGGCGGAAGTTCTCGACGACGACGTCGGCGGTGGCGGCGAGGGCAAGGAAGACGGCGCGGCCCTCGGGCTTCTTCAGATTGAGCGACAGCGAGCGCTTGCCGGCATTCTGCGCCAGGAACGAGGCGCCGAGGTGGGCGGCGTTGAGGCCGGCGTCGGCGCCGAGCTGGCGCGCCAGATCGCCGATGCCAGGGGCCTCGACCTTGATCACATCGGCGCCGAGCACCGCGAACTGATAGCCGCAGAACGGCCCGGCGAGGACATTGGTCAGATCGAGGACGCGGATCCCCTCGAGCAGTCGCGACATGAAACCGACTTCCCCCCTCGCCGGTTCTGCCGCGATCGGTGGTCGAGCGCGCGCCGGGCTGGCAAGCCCGTCGGATCGAGCGAAGCGACCGGGCCTGGGGAAGATTAGGGGCCTCGACAGCCGATGCAAGGGCAGTCTGGACAAAGGCGGCGCGGCGCCCTAGCTATCGATTAAACCGACCGGTTTAATCGGGTAATCGATGTTGCCGAATTAACCCGCAAGATATTGAGTATTATATCGATTTTCCATCTCGACGCCCAATTCGCGACATGCGCCGCCAAGCGGCGTGACAGGGGGCGACGACCGGAAGCGTGACGGTCGAATGTCGGTATACCGTCATCTGTTTTTTGTATGTGAACAGCAGAATAAATCATGCCTGACGGCAAACCGACCTGCAATCACCGGGAATATCAATCCAAGATTGATGTTTCCGACATCCAAGCACCTTCGCTTGAGTTCTGACCCGACCGAGGCCGATCGATCGCGGCATCCGTGCTTTCCCGGGCGTCGCTTTTACGAAACCGCCGCAGAGACATCATTTGCATTTGCGCTTTGGCGCATCCTACTCTTCAATCAACAGGACCCGACCAACAACGAGCGACCGGCAAGGCGCCGAGGCGGGTCCAGCAAGAATGCCGGCGGACGGCCATGCCGATCCGCGCGGAACTGGCCAGAGGGAGACAAGACATGCTTGATCGCAAGGAATTGGACACGACGTCGACGGGCCTCGTGGTCGACCGCCGCCAGGTGATGGCGGCCGCAGCGGCGTTGGGTCTGGCGACCGGGCTGACGGCCCTGCCGGCCGAAGCCCAGGAAACGCCGAAGAAGGGCGGGACGCTGAAGCTCGGCATGGAAGGCGGTTCGGCCTCCGACAGCCTTGATCCGCGCACCTATGCCGACTCGGTCGCCATCGCCTATTCGCTGATGGCCTGCAACTGCCTCGTCGAGATCGACGACAAGGGCAACGCCACGCCGGAACTGGCCGAGAGCTGGGAAGCCAAGCCGGGCGCGACCGAGTGGGTGTTCAACATCCGCAAGGGCATCAAGTTCTCGACCGGCAAGGAACTCGACGCCGATGACGTGATCTACTCGATCGGCCTGCATCGCGGCGAAACCAAGTCGCCGGCGAAGGGCATTCTCGAGCCGATCACCGAAATCAAGAAGACCGGCAGCCACCAGATCACGATCAAGCTGTCGGGCGGCAACGCCGACCTGCCGTTCGTGCTGTCGGACTACCACCTGATCATCCTGCCGAACGGCTATAACGACTTCACCAAGACGCTGATCGGCACCGGCGCCTACACGCTCGACAAGTTCGAGCCGGGCGTGCGCATCATCGCCACCCGCCGCAAGGATGGCGAGTACTGGAAGAAGGGTCGCGGCAACTTCGATTCGATCGAGCTGCGCTACATCCTCGACGCAGCCGCCCGCACCCAGGCGCTGGTCACCGGCCAGGTCGACGCGGTCAACCGCCTCGATCCGAAGACCGCCGAACTGGTGATGAAGGCGCCGACCGTCAACGTCGTGCGCTCGAAGGCCTCAGGCCTGCGCTATGCCTTCGTCGCCCATCGCGACACGGCGCCCTACACCAACAACGACCTGATCATGGCGTTGAAGTACGGCATCGACCGGCAGAAGATCGTCGACACGGTGTTCAAGGGCTTCGCCTCGATCGGCAACGACCACCTGATCAGCCCGGCCAATCCGTATTTCGACGCCGCGCTGCCGCAGCACCCCTACGATCCGGACAAGGCGTCGTTCCACTTCAAGAAGGCCGGCATTTCCGGGCCGATCGAGCTGCAGGTGTCGGAAGGTGCGTTCTCGGGCGCGACCGACTCGGCCGTGCTCTATCAGGAAGCGCTGAAGAAGGCCGGCATCGCCCTCGACGTCAAGCGCGTCTCGGGTGACGGCTACTGGTCGAACGTGTGGCTGAAGTCGCCGTTCTGCGCCGTGTACTGGGGTTCCCGCCCGACTGCCGACCTGCAGTATTCGCAGACTTTCCTGTCGTCGGCCGCCTGGAACGACACCAACTGGAAGCGTCCCGAATTCGACAAGATCGTCATCGCGGCGCGGGCCGAACTCGACACCGCCAAGCGCAAGACGATGTATGCCGAGGCGCAGAAGATGGTGGCCGAGGATGGCGGCATGATCTGCTTCGCCATTTCGGACTTCCTCGACGGCTATTCGAAGAAGGTGAAGGGCGTGGCCGTGCATGCGCGTTACGACCTGTGCGACATGCGCATCGCCGAAAAGGGCTGGTTCGCCTGATCGAACCCGGCAATCGATCTCGAGCGGGCCGCCACCAGTGGCGGCCCGCTCCCCTTGCCTGCACCGCGAGATCGCGCCGGCCCGACGCATCGTCCGGCAGAACGGCTGATCTCGCCTTTTCTCTTCGAGGCCGGATCTCTCCCCAGCGGGAGGCGGCACAAGAACGGGATAACCGGCGGTGTTACGTTTGATCGGAACCCGGGCCCTGCTCGGCGTCGCTACTCTCTTTGCCGTCTCGGTGCTGATCTTCGTCTGCACCCAGATCCTGCCGGGCGACGTTGCCTCGGCGGTACTCGGCAATCAGGCCACCCCCGAGGCGCTGGCGGTGTTCCGCAAGGAGCTGGGGCTCGATCAGCCGGCGACCGTTCGGTATTTCAACTGGTTTCTCGGCGCGATCCAGGGCGATCTCGGCAAGGCGCTGACCAATGGCCGGGTGATCATCGACGAGATCAAGCCGCGCTTCTACAACACGATGTTTCTCGCCGGCTATTCGGCGCTGATCGCGGTGCCGCTGTCGGTGGGGCTGGGGATCATCGCGGCGATCCGCGAGGGCCGGATGATCGACCGGATGTCGAACGTCCTGACCTTGATGACGATCTCGGTGCCGGAATTCTTCATCGGCTATGTGCTGATCATCCTGTTCGCGGTCAACCTGCCGTGGTTTCCGTCGCTGGCGACCGTATATGATGAAATGCCGATCAGCGAACGCTTCTACGTCGCCACCCTGCCCGCGCTGACGCTGACCATGCTCGTGGCGGCGCACATGCTGCGCATGACCCGCACTTCGGTGCTGTCGATCATGTCGAGTCCCTACATCGAGATGGCGTTCCTGAAAGGACTGCCGCGGTCGCGCGTCGTGGTGCGGCACGCGCTGCCGAACGCGGCGGCGCCGATCATCACCGTCATCGCGCTCAACCTCGCCTATCTGGTCGTCGGCGTCGTTGTGGTCGAGGCGGTGTTCACCTATCCCGGCGTCGGTCAATACATGGTGGACGCGGTGTCGAAGCGCGACGTGCCGGTGGTGCAGGCGTGCGGGCTGCTGTTCGCCGGCGTGTTCGTCGGGCTTAACACACTCGCCGACATTGCCGCCATCCTCGTCAACCCGCGCCTGCGCCACAAGCGCTGAAGGGACCCGTCATGCTGATCTTCGGTCACAAGCCCACGATCTCGGCGTGGATCGGTCTTGCCATCATCGCGCTCAACCTCGGCGTCGCGCTGTTCGGCCCGCTGATCGCGCCCTATTCGGAAAGCCAGTCGGTCGGCGGCACCTGGGAGGCGATGTCGCCGTCGATGCTTCTGGGCACCGACCAGATCGGCCGCGACATGCTGACCCGCTTGATCTACGGGGCGCGGATGACCATCGGCATCGCGCTGGTGACGACCTGCATCTCGTTCTTCATCGGCATTACCCTCGGCTTCACCGCCGCGGTGCTGGGGTCGTGGGTCGACATGGCGCTGTCGCGACTGGTCGATATCGTGCTGTCGATCCCGCTGCTGATCTTCGCGCTGATCATTCTCGGCGTGTTCGGCTCGTCGATCCCGGTGTTGATCCTGACCATCGCGGTGCTGGATTCCACCCGCGTGTTCCGCCTGGCGCGGGCGCTCGGCATGAACCTCGCCGTGCTGGAATTCGTCGAGGCGGCAAAGCTGCGCGGCGAGGGCACGTGGTGGCTCATCTCGCGGGAAATCCTGCCGAATGCCGCCGCGCCGCTGTTTTCCGAGTTCGGCCTGCGGTTCTGCTTCAACTTCCTGTTCGTGGCGGCGCTGTCGTTCCTCGGGCTCGGCGTGCAGCCGCCCTATGCCGACTGGGGCGGCATGGTGCGCGAGAACGCCGCCGCGATCAATTTCGGCCTGCTGGCGCCGATCTGGCCGGCGGTCGCCATCTCGATGCTGACGGTCGGGGTCAATCTGGTGGTCGACTGGCTGTTGTCGATCGACGCGCGTCCGTCCGGCGCCCAGGCGGAGTTGTGAGATGGCCGAAACCGAAACCAAGCAGCCCATCCTGACCATTCGCGGCCTGGTCGTCGAAACGATCATCGGCGTCCGGCTGGTCGACCGCATCGACGTCACTCTGCAGCGCGGCGAAGTGCTCGGGCTCATCGGCGAGAGCGGCGCCGGCAAGTCGACGATCGGGCTCGCCGCCATGTGCTATGCCCGCGCCGGCTGCCGCATCGCCGGCGGCGTGGTCGACATCGACGGCTCCGACGTGCGCATGCTCGATGCCGCCGGGCGGCGCGACGTGCGCGGACGGCGCATCGCCTATATCGCCCAGTCGGCGGCGGCGGCGTTCAATCCGGCGCACACGATCATGGATCAGGTGTGCGAGGGGCCGGTGCAGCACGGGCTGATGAACCGCACCGAGGCGGAAGCCTGGGCGCGGGAACTGTTCCGGGCGCTCGACCTGCCGGACCCGGACAATTTCGGCAACAAGTATCCGCATCAGGCTTCCGGCGGGCAGTTGCAGCGGGCGATGTCGGCAATGGCGATGTCGTGCCGTCCGGACATCCTGGTGCTCGACGAGCCGACGACGGCGCTCGACGTGACGACGCAGATCGAGGTGCTGATCCTGCTGAAGCGGCTGATCCGCGAGTACAATACGGCGGCGCTCTACATCACCCACGACCTCGCGGTGGTGGCGCAGGTCGCCGACCGGATCAAGGTGCTCCGCCACGGCAAGGAAGTGGAGGAAGGCACGACCTCTGACGTCCTGCACGCGCCGAAGCAGGAGTACACCGCCAAGCTGGTGGCGGTGCGCGGCGCGGCGGCGAGCGAGCGGGCGAGCCCGGCGACGGTGACCGACAAGACGATCCTGACGGTCGCCGACTGTCATGCCTCCTATGGCATCGTCAAGGTGATCGACGGCGTCAGCCTTGATGTCAAGCACGGCGAGACCGTGGCGGTGGTGGGCGAGAGCGGCTCGGGCAAGTCGACGCTGGCGCGGGTGATCACCGGGCTTTTGCCGCCGACCGCCGGGGCGATCACCTTCAAGGGCGCCACCCTGCCGAAGGCGCTGAAGCAGCGCTCGAAGGACCTGAAGCGGCAGATCCAGCTCGTCTACCAGATCCCCGATGTGGCGCTGAACCCGCGCCAGACGCTGCATGACATCATCGGCCGGCCGGTGCAGTTCTATTACGGCCGGTCCGGCAACGACGTCACCGACCGGGTGGCGGAACTGCTGCGGCTGGTGGAGCTGCCGGAAAACTACATGTTCCGCAAGTCGACACAGCTTTCCGGCGGACAGAAGCAACGCATCTGCATCGCCCGGGCGCTGGCGGCGGAGCCGGACCTGATCATCCTCGACGAGCCTACCTCGGCGCTCGACCCGCTGGTGGCGGAGGAAATCCTGAAGCTGCTGAAACGGCTACAGGAGGAACTGGGGCTCGCCTATATCCTGATCACCCACGATCTCGATGTGGTGCACCGGATCGCCCATCGCACGGCGGTGATGCTGAAGGGGCAGTTCGTGGCGTTCGAGGACACCGAGACGATCTTCAGGGGCCCCTATCACCCTTATACCGAGAAGCTGGTGAAGGCCGTGCCGGAGATGCGCATCGACTGGCTCGACGAGGCGCTGGAGCGCAAGCGCGTGCGCGAGGCTGCGGAGAAGACCGATAGCGCCAAGGTCGCCTGACCAACAGAAAGGCCCCGGCAAGCAGCCGGGGCCTTTCTCGCATTCGGGTCGCGTCGTTCAGCCGCCGAGATGCAGCCAGACGGACTTGGTCTGGGTGTACTGGGTCAAGGCTTCCAGGCACTTGTCGCGACCATTGCCGGATTGCTTGTAGCCGCCCCAGGGCTGGGTGGCGTCGCCATGATCGAAGCAGTTGATCCAGACGACGCCGGCCTCGATATCGCGGGCGAAGCGGTGGGCGCGGCTGATGTCGCGGGTCCAGATCGAGGCGGCGAGGCCGAAGATCGAGTCGTTGGCGATCTCGACGGCCTGATCGGCGTTGTCGACCTTCATGATCGCGGCGACGGGGCCGAAGATCTCCTCGCGGGCGATGGTCATGGCATTGTCGACGCCGAGGAACATGGTCGGCTCGACATAGGCGCCCTGATTGAGCCCGGCCGGCACGCCGCCGCCAAGGCCGAGGGTGGCGCCTTCCTTGCGGCCGATGTCGATGTATTTCAGCACGCGCTGCTGCTGGCCCATGGTGACCATCGGCCCCATGGTGGTGCGCGGGTCGAGCGGATCGCCGGGGGTGAAGCTCTCGGCCGCCTTGAGCTTGAAGCGCTCGACGAACTCGTCATGGATGGCGGCCTCGACCAGGATGCGCGAGCCGGCATTGCAGACCTCGCCCTGATTGCCGAAAATGCCGTTGACGGCATAGGTCACGGCCATGTCGAGATCGTCCCAGTCGGCGAGGATGATCTGCGGGGTCTTGCCGCCGCATTCGGTGGTGACCCGCTTCATGTTGGACTGGCCGGCATAGATCATCATCAGCTTGCCGACCTCGACCGAGCCGGTGAAGCCGATCTTGTCGACGTCGTTGTGCAGCGCCAGCGCCTTGCCGGCTTCCTCGCCGACGCCCTGAACGACGTTGAGGACGCCGGGCGGGCCGCCGGCCTCGACGAACAGCCGGGCGAGCAGGCCGGCCGACAGCGGCGATTGCTCGGCCGGCTTCAGCACGACGGAATTGCCGACCGCCAGCGCCGGCGCCAGCTTCCACGCCGCCATCATCAGCGGATAGTTCCACGGCACAATGAGGCCGACGACGCCGAGCGGCTGGCGCAGGATGTAATGCAGCGCGTCGAAGGCGGTGGCGGTGACGGCGCCCTCGAGCTTGTCGACCGTCTCGGCGAAGTAGCGGATGGTGCGGGTCGAGCCGGGGATGTCGATGTTGATCATGTCCATCACCGGCTTGCCCATGTCGAGACTGTCGAGCAGGGCAAATTCGTCGGCGTGGGCTTCGATCAGGCCGGCGAAGCGGTTGAGCACGTCCAAGCGGGCGCGCGGCTCCAGTCGCGACCAGACGCCGGACTTGAAGGCGCGACGGCCGGAGGCGACGGCGCGGGCGACCTCCTCGGCGCCGCCGCGGGCGACCTCGGCCAGCACCTCGCCATTGGCCGGATTGATCGAGGCGAAGGTGGCGCCGGATTTCGAGGCGACGAACTCGCCGTCGATGAAGTGGCCGGTGTGGAACTTGAGGGCGGCGGCCTTGGCGCGCCAGTCGTCACGGGAATAGGCGGAAGCGTCCATGGCGGAGTTCTCCCAGTCGGGGCTCGGGGAGAGCGAGACTAGACCCGGGCGAGCGCCGTTGGGAAGCCGCGAAATGCGATGGAGCAATGCCGTCGCGAGATGACGGCGGCGGTGCCGGGCGCGGCTTGATGCGCGCCCGGCGGGGTCAGACGCCGAGATAGATGCCGGCGACGCGCGGATCGGCGGCGAGGTCGGCGGCCGGCCCCTGCAGGATCACCGCGCCGAGTTCCATGACATAGGCGCGATCGGCGGCGTTGAGCGCGGCCTTGGCGTTCTGCTCGACGAGCAGGATGGAGACGCCGCTGGCGCGTAAATCGGCGATGATGCGGAAGATCTCGCCGACGATGCGGGGGGCGAGGCCGAGGCTCGGCTCGTCGAGCATCAGCAGCTTCGGCCGGCTCATCAGCGCGCGGCCCATCGCCAGCATCTGGCGTTCGCCGCCGGACATGGTCTTGGCCATCTGGGTGCGGCGCTCGCGCAGGCGGGGGAAGCGGTCGAGCACCTCCTCGAGCGTGCGCTTGCGCTCGGCCGGCGTCGCCGTCCAGCCGCCGAGCGTCAGGTTGTCGATGACCGACATGGTGGAGAACAGCTCGCGCTTTTCCGGCACCAGCGCCAGGCCGAGACGGGCGCGGGCCTCGACCGGATGGCGGCGGATCGGCGTGCCGGCGAACGTGACCTCGCCGGAGCCGGGGGTGATGCCCATGATGGCATTGAGCAGGCTCGACTTGCCGGCGCCGTTGGCGCCGATGACGGTGACGATCTCGCCGGGGGCGACGTCGATGCTGACGTCGACGACGGCCGGAACCGGGCCATGGTTGACGCTCATGGCATTGACGGCGAGCAAGGCGGCGGGCGCCGATGCCGGCGCGGCGGACGCGCTTGCGGCCGGGATGGGGGACGCGGTCATTCGGTGCCTCCGAGATAGGCCTCGATCACGGCCGGATGGGTGCGGATTTCCGCCGGGGTGCCCTTGGCGATCAGGGTGCCAAAGTTCAGCACAACGATGCGATCGGCGAGGCCCATGACGAAACCCATGTCGTGCTCGACCAGCAGGACGCTGAGGCCCTCGGCGCGCAGCTTCGACAGCAGCTCGGCGAGCGCCTGCTTCTCGAAATGGCGCAGGCCGGCCGCCGGCTCGTCGAGCAGGATCAGGCGCGGATCGAGCGCCAGGGCGCGGGCGATCTCGACCAGGCGCTGCTGGCCGAGGGCGAGGCTGCCGGCGGGCTTCGACAGATGTTCCGTCAGGCCGACGCGGTCGATCTGGCGGGCGGCATCGGCGAGGATGCGGGCTTCCTCGGCGCGGTCGAGGCGCAGAAGGCTGCGAAGCGTGCCGGCGCGGGCGCGGCGGTGGGCGCCGAGGGCGACGTTTTCCAGCACGGTCATGTCCGGCACCAGTTTGACATGCTGGAAGGTGCGGGCCATGCCGAGCGCCGCCGCCTGCCGCGGCGAGGCATCGGCGAGGACGTGGCCGTCGAACGAGACCTTGCCGGAGGAAAGACCGAGAACGCCGGTGATCAGATTGAAGGTGGTGCTCTTGCCGGCGCCGTTGGGGCCGATCAGGACGACGATCTCGCCGGCGGAGACGCCGAATGACACCTGCTTCACCGCCATCAGGCCGCCGAAGTTCTTCGAGGCCGCCTCGACCTCGAGCAGGCGCCGGGTCAGGCCCGGGGCAACCGCCGGGCGCGGCGGCAGCGGGCTGTCGGCTTGCGGCACCGCCAGCTGGCGATGATGGCCGCCGGTATAGAGCGCGACGAGACGCGGCCACAGGCCGTCGCGGGCGGTCTGCAGCATGATGACGATGATGGCGCCGAACACCACCGCCTCCATCTGCAGGTCGGCGCCGACCAGCATCGGCGTGACCCGTTGCAGCAGGTCCTTCAGCAGGACGATGGCGCCGGCGCCGACCAGCGCCCCCCAGATGTGGCCGGCGCCGCCCAGCACCGCCATGAACAGGTATTCGATGCCGATGCCGAGGCCGAAGGGCGTCGGGTTGACGCTGCGTTGCAGGTGGGCATAGAGCCAGCCGGAGAGGCCGGCGAGCAGGCCGGCATAGATGAAGACCGTCAGCTTGGTGCGGGCGCGGTCGACGCCGAAGCTCTCGGCGGCCGAGCCGCCGCCGCGCAGGGCGCGGATGGCCCGGCCGGTGCGCGACGACAGCAGATTGCCGGTGGCGACGAAGGCGGCGAGCACCATCAGCCAGATGACGACATACATGGCCTGGGGGCTGGCGAGGCTGACGCCGGCGATGCTCAGCGGCGGGATGCCGCCTATGCCGTCATAGCGGCCGAGCAGATCGAGCTTGCCGAAGAGGAAATACAGGCTGATGCCCCAGGCAATGGTGCCGAGCGGCAGGTAGAAGCCGGGCAGGCGGACGGTCATCAGCCCGAGCAACGCGGCGACGAAGCCGGTGACCAGGAGCACCAGCGGCAGGCTCGCCCATGGCGACAGGCCGTAGACGGTGGTGAGCACGGCGGTGGTATAGGCGCCGATGCCGACGAAGGCCGCCTGACCGAACGAGGTCATGCCGCCGACGCCGGTGAGCAGGACGAGGCCGAGGGTGACGAGGGCGGCAAGGCCGATATTGTTGGCGAGCGTGATCCAGAACGGCGGAATGCCGGGGACGACGGCGAGAGCGAGGAGGACGGCGAGAAGGGCGACGAGAGGCGCGCGGGTCATGATCAGTGGTCCTCATCATCGCCGTGGTGGGAGCGGGCGGAGCGCACGAGCAGCACCGGGATGATCAGCGAAAAGACGATGATCTCCTTGAAGCTCGATGCGAAGAACGAGGCGAGCGCCTCGACGATGCCGACGGAAAACGCGGCGATGCCGGTGATGATGAAGCTGCCGAGCCCGCCGAAGATGGCGGCGACGAAGCCCTTGAGGCCGATGACGAAGCCGCTGTCGTAGTAGATCGTCGTCATCGGCACGATCAGCACGCCGGAGACCGCGCCGATGGTGGCGGCGAGGGCGAAGGCGATCTTGGCGGAGACATGGGTGTCGATGCCGACGAGGCGGGCGCCGAGGGCGTTGACCGCCGAGGCATGCAGCGCCTTGCCGCGCAGCGTCAGGGCGAAGAATGCCGAGAGCGCCGCCGTCAGCAGGATGGTGGTGGCATAGACCGCGAGGCTCTGGCCGCTGACCACCACCGGGCCGAGCTTCAGGCTGGTGGCGATCAGCGCCGGGGCACGCTGGCCCTCGGGACCGAAGAAGGCGAGCCCGAGGGCGATCAGGGCGATGTGGACGGCGACGGCGGCGATGAACAGCGTCAGCACCGTGGCGCCGCCGAGCGGCTGGAAGACGATGCGGTAGAGATAGGGCCCCATCGGGCCGACGATGGCGATGGTCAGGGCGAGGTCGAGCAGCACCGGCCGGGGGGCGGCGCCCAGCACCGCCACCACCGCCCAGATCGCCAGCGGCACGCCGAGCTTGGTGGCGCACTGGGTGGCGATGAAGCCGGGCGTCAGGTCGCGGCGGCGCGACCACAGCTCGACGGCAAGCGCGGTGGCGCCGAAGACGGCGAGCAGCTTGACGGTGCCGGGCAAATGGCCGGCGCGCAGCAGCGCATAGGTCAACGCGCCATAGGCGACGAAATCGCCCTGGGGAATGAAGATCGTCCGCGTGACGGTGAAGAGCAGCACGAGCGCGAAGCCCAGCAGCGCGTAGATGGCGCCGTTGGTCAGCCCGTCCTGAACCAGGAACAGCAGGATCGTCGCGTCCAAGCGGGAACTCCTTCAATGGGCGTTGGCAATGGGGCGGTCGCAACAGCGCGCTGGCGCCGGTTGACGTGGCGGATGTTCAGCGAAGAACGGCATTGCGCAGCGGCGTCGACGGATCGGCGGCCCTGGCGGGGTCGAGACGGGCGGTTTCGGCAACGAGCTTGCGGGCCATGGCGATGTCGCGGGCGGCATCGACGCCGACCATGCCGACGAGGCGACCATCCTCAAGGAAGAGCGTCAGCGGCGCATCGGGCAGGCCGCGCTCGAGGCGGGCGGCGGTGTCGGGCGTGCGGCCGAGGATCTGGACGTTGCGGCCGTGCTGGTCGGACCAGAACCATGGCGGATCGTCGACCGGCGGCGCGAGGCCTTGGATCGAGCGGGCGGCGCGATCGGCGGTCTGGTTGGCGTTCTGCCAGGATTCGAGCCGGACGGAGCGGGCGAGGAACGGATGCTCGTAGCGGGCGCAGTCGCCGATGGCCCAGATCGCCGGGTCGGAGGTGCGGCCGTCGAGGGCGGTCAGGATGCCGTCATCGACGGCGAGGCCGGCGGCGCGGGCAAGGTCGGTCGACGGCGTCAGGCCGACGGCGACGAGCGCGGCATCGGCGGCGAGGGTGCGGCCGTCGGCGAGCCGGGCGACGACGCCATCGGCGCCGCGCTCCAGCCCGGCGAGCGCGGCGGAAAGGTGCAGGCGGACGCCGTTGCGCCGGTGCAGGTCGGCGAGGAAGGCCGAAAGCCCGGGCGGCGCGGCGCGGGCGCAAAGCCGGTCGGCGGCCTCGACGACATCGACGGCGAGGCCGAGCTTGATCGCGGTGGCGGCGGTTTCCAGCCCGAGCCAGCCGCCGCCGATCACCAGGAGTGAGCGCGAGGCCCGCAGGCGGGCGCGCAGCGCATCGGCATCGGCGACGGTGCGGATGACGAAGACGCGGTCGCGGTCGGGTTCGAGGCCGGGAAAGCTGCGGGCCTCGCCGCCGGTCGCCAGGATCAGGCGGTCATAGGCAAGGCTGTCGCCGTCGGCGAGACGGACCATACCGGCGACACGGTCGATGGCGACGCATTCGCGGCCGGCAAGGACACGCAGATTGCGTTCCGCGACCTGTGTCGGAGCAAGGCAAACGAGCTTTTCGAGCGCGGCGTCGCCGGCAAGATAGGTTTTCGACAGTGCCGGGCGTTCGTATGGCGGCAGATCTTCTCGGCCGACAAGGGTGATTTCGCCGGAAAAGCCATGGCCGCGCAGGGCAATTGCCGCGCCTGCGCCGGATTGTCCACCGCCGATGATGACGATCCTGTTCATCGCTTTTCTTCTCCGGCCGAGGCGTTAAAGTACGCACAGGTATGGGAATCGTCGCCGGTCGCGGCCGGCGGCAGGCACGGGGACGAGGGCTGATGGAAACCGCAACGGCCAAGGCCGTTCGCGCCCGCACCAAGCGGGTGAAGGAAACGCCGCTGACCGAGGCCGACTGGGTGGATGCCGCCACCGGGATCCTGGTCGAGGAGAACGTGCGCGGCATCAAGGTCGAGAAGCTGTGCGCCAAGCTCGGCGTCACCAAGGGCAGCTTCTACTGGCACTTCAAGAAGCGTTCCGACGTGCTGATCGCGCTGCTGAAGGCCTGGCGGCGGCGGACCACGCTCAACGTGATCCAGAACATCGCCAAGTCGGGGGCGCAGGGCATGGGCCGGCTGCGCAGCATGATCGAGATGCCGCGCCACGCCAAGGCCGGCGAGGTGGCGGCGATCGAGATGAGCATCCGCGACTGGGCGCGGCGGGTGGAGATGCCGAAGGAGGCGATCGTCGAGGTCGACACCATCCGCATCGAGTATTTCGAGCAGATCTTCCGCGATGCCGGCTTCGACGAGGCGGAGGTCAAGCGGCGCTCCTACCTCACCTATTGCGTGCTGATGGGGGATTCGATCCTGCACCGCACGCTCGGCGGCTATGTCGAGCGACGCGATTATGTCGATGCCGCGGTGGCGATCCTGAGCCAGCCGCGCGGGGACGTGGGCAGTTAAGGCGCTCATGCCCCCTCCCCCGCCGGCGCCCGGACCGGGGCCGGCCGCCAGCCATTGCGGCGGGCGAAGGCGGTCATGTGGCGCTCGGCGTCGATGGCGGCGAGGTATTCGGCGACCAGCCGGTCGACGATCGCCGCCACCGGCTCGGCGGCCTTGATGGCGCCGACGCCGTGGCCGGCGCTCCAGACGTGCTTCCACGCCTTGGCATTGGCGTGCATGTCGCCGGAGAAATCGAGCTTGGCCTCGGCCTTGAGCGCGGCCGGGTCGATGCCGGCGGCCTCGAGGCTGGGGCGCAGCCAATTGCCGAGCGCGCCGGTGATGGCGCGGGAGGCAACCAGATCCTCCATTCGGGCCGCTTGCAGCATGGCGCGATAGCCGTCCGACACCAGGCTTTCGGTCGCCGGGATGAAGCGGGTGCCGAGATAGGCGAAATCGGCGCCGAGCAGTTCCACCGCCCGCACGGCGCGACCGTGGCCGATGGCGCCGCCGACGGCGATCGGGCCGTCGAAGAACGAACGCACCTCGTCGATGAAGGCGAGCATGGCGTATTCGCCGGTGTGACCGCCGGCGCCGGAGCAGACCAGCACCAGGCCGTCGGCGCCCTTGTCGATGGCCTTGCGGGCATAGGCGGGCGCGTTGATGTCGGCAAAGACCAGGCCGCCATAGGCGTGGACGGTTTCGGTGACGCGCTGCGGGCCACCGAGCGCGGTGACGACCAGTTCCGGACGATGGCGGGCGACGAGGTCCAGCTCGGCATCGAAGCGGTGATAACTCGAATGGGTGATCATGTTGAACGCCCACGGCGCCGGCGCGCGCCCGCCGGCGCGAGCGGCGGCGAAATGGGCGTCGATGCGGGAAAACCAGCCGGCGAGGTCGTCGATGGTGCGGCCGTTGGGGCCGGGCAGCGCCGCCATGATGCCGGCATCGCAGGCGGCGAGCACCAGATCGGGGCCGGAGACGAGGAACATCGGCGCGGCGATGACCGGCAGGCGCATGCGGGCCTTCAGTTCGTCGAGACGGGCGCGGACGGAAACGGTCATGACGCGTCTCCGACGGGTTTGCGGCGACGCCCGCCGCCGCGCACCTCAAGGCCGCCGTCGCTGGGGATGATGGCGGCGGTGACGAAGCGCGAGGCCTCGCGGCTGGCCAGCGTGACGTAGAGGCCGGCGTGATCCTCGGGTTCGGCGAGGAAACCAAGCGGTACGGTCTTTGCCACCATCGCCTCGAAGCCGGGGATCTGGTCGAGCTTGCGCGCCTCGCCGGCGACGGCAAGGCCGCCGAGCTTGGTGCGGGTGCCGCCGGGGGCGACGGCATTGACGCGGATATCGGGGGCGAGCTCGAAGGCGAGCTGGCGCACCGTGCCGACGAGGCCGTGCTTGGAGCTGACATAGAGCACGCCGCCACCGCCGGCGTAGAAGCTCGACGACGACAGGGTGAAGACGATCGAGCCCCTCGAGGCCCGCAGCGCCGCCAGTCCGGCGCGGGCGGCGAGCAGGTAGCCCTTGACGTTGACGGCGAACAGTTCGTCGAACTGGGCGGCGATCTGAGGGCCGGTCAGATCCTCAAACGGCACGGAGAAGTCGTAGACGCCGGCATTGGGCACCAGCACATCGAGGCCGCCGAAGCGGGCGACGACGGTCTCGACGGCCCGGACGTTGTCCTCCCACGAGCGGACATCGCCGACGACCGGGGCGACCCGGTCGCTATGGGCGGCGATCAGCGCCTCGGCGTCAGAGTCGCGGCGGACGAGGGCGCCGACGCGGGCGCCCTCCGCGACGAAGCGATCGAGGACGGCGCGGCCGATCCCCTGGGCCGCGCCGGTGACGAGCGCGGCATAGCCTTGCAACGCGGCCATGGCGGTCACAGGAAGGTGTTGAGGTTCTTGGACAGGAGCACGTTGTGCACGGTGAAGATCCGGCGCAACGCCAGGCGGAAGCCGGCGCCGTGGCGGCGCAGCACATCCTCGCGCCGGCCGTGGATGACGTCCTGGTCCTTTTCATTGCGGTTGCGGACGTTGGTGAAGCAGGAGAACACCGCCACCAGCGTCGGGTCGTTGGTCTCGTAGGCCTCGATGTTGGTGATGATGTGGGCGTGGCGCGTCGCCGGGTTGTCGGCCCAGGCGGAGGGCTCGTTGTAGCGGGCGACGCGGACCTTCAGCTCGGCGTAGGTGTCGTCGAAATAGGCCATTTCGCCATAGGCATAGGGGCCACGCTTGTCGTCGCGGCGCCGGGTTTCCATGCCCGGCATCCAGTAGCGGATGTCCTCGTCGACGAGGGCGATCCAGCCGGTGTAGTTCTCGGCGTCGAGCAGGCGGGCTTCGGTGTAGAGAAAGCGTTCGGCGGCGCGGAAATCCTCGCCCGCGAGCGGACGGTCGAGATTGGCGCCGATCGGATCCTTGACGTGCAGCATGAGATTTCTCCCGGATGGGCAACGCGGCGCGCCCGGCTCGGGCGGCGGCACGCGGCAGCAACGGGCGCCGGCCCGGACAGTCGGCGCGGTGGAGCGGGGATATCGGCCGGCGGATTACTCGGCGGCGACGCCCGGCGCCGCCTTCGCCGGCGGCGCGGTTTCGGCGGTCATCAGGTCGGACCAATTGTCGAAGCGCATGAACTCGGCCCAGCGGGTGTAGAAATAGCGCTGGTTGGCGTCGTTGAGCGAGCCGCGATGGATATGGCCGGGCAGGTCCGGGGCGTCGATCTTGCTGGAAATGCCGAGCGCATAGTGCAGCGGCTGATGACGGGTGACCCAGCCCTCGTTGGCCTTGGTGCAATATTCCCAGTTCTCGCCGTCATCCATCTCGAAGACGCCGCCGGGCGAGAAGGTCATCATGGTGCCGCGCCGGTAGAGTTCCTTGATGTGCTCGGGCATGGACTTGTTGACCAGCGTCCAGGTGTAGAGCTCGATCTTGTTGGGGCCCTTCGGCTGCCAGACGCGGAAGGTCGCCTGGCCGGGGAGGAAGGAGAAGTTGGGGAAGACGGTGCAGGAGGAAATCGCCCCGACCATGCGGGCGCGGGTTTCACCCAGCCGGTCCTTGGCCTTGTCGTACTGGCTGAAGACATAGTCGACCAGTTCCGGATAGCCGAGGGTCTTGGTGTTGCCGGTCTTGTCGAGGTTGGTCTCGATGCCGTGGCCGTAGATGGAGGCCTGGAAGGCGCGCTCGTCGTACTGGGGGCCGAGGTCGACGCCGCCGCCGAGGATGGCCTGGGCACCGGACTGGTGCGTCCAGTAGGCATGCAGGATGTCGCCGACGAAGTTCTCGGCCGGGAATTTCCAATTGCACTCGATTTCCGAGCGGATGCAGCCGCCGATGAACTCGGTGCCCTCCGGATCGTTGTCGAGCATGACGTCGAGATACCAGGTGAAGGGGCCGAACCAGTCGGCAAGGCTCGGGGCGTTCGGGTCGAAGGTGCCGAAGACGAGACCCTTGTAGCTCGCGACCTGCGCCACTGGCGTCAGGGTGATGGCGTGCTTCTCGAAGTCCGGGTCGGTGTCGTAGACCTTGCCGTCGGTGCCGACGAGGCGACCGTCGATGCCGAAGCTCCAGCCGTGATAATTGCAGATGAAGCCGCGGGCCTTCTTGCCGGCATCGACCATGCAGACGCGATTGCCGCGATGGGGGCAGGAATTGAGGAAGGCGCCGATCTTGCCATCGCGCTGGCGCACGACGATGACGTCATCCTCGCCCATCTTGGTGCGGACGAAGTCGCCGGCGCCGGGGATCTGGCTCTCGTGGGCGAGGAACAGCCAGGCGCGGCCGAAGATCTGGCGCAGCTCGGCCTGATAGATCGCCTCGTCGTGAAAGACCTTGCGATCGACCTGCGAGCGTTCGGTATCGACCAGATCGGCGAACTGGGGATAGGAGCCGGCCTGCGGATAGGCCGGTTTCATATCGGGGCGTCCAGCCTTGCACATGTGCGTTCTCCCTTGTTGTGGTTCAGTCGGCGAGATCAGCGTGGACGGCGCCGTCCCGGATTTCGGTCGGATAGAAGCGCAGCCGGCCGCAGCCGATCGGCGCGTTGTGGGCCTTGCCGCTGCCGATCTCGAACTCGGCGAAATGGACGGCGCAGACGATGCGGCCATCCTCGACCCAGCCCTGCGACAGCGACTCGTCGGCGTGGGGGCAGGTGTCGTCGAAGGCGACGGCGCCGCCGTCGGCCAGGGCGAGCGCGACGGGCGAGCGGCCCTCGACCTCGACGCGGGTGATCTTGTCGGGGCCGAGGTCGGCGAGGGCGCAGAGACGGGTCAGGCTCATGGTTCAGGCCGCCTTCAGTTCGGCGAGGCCCATGCCGGTGACCCACTCGCGGATCGGCTCATAGGCGACGACATGACCGCCGGCGGCGCCGGTGGCGGCCATGGCGCAGACATAGGTGCGGATTTCCATGGCGCCGTTGCCGCCATGCTCGAGGATGTAGGCATCGGACAGGCCGGTCAGCCGGTCGATATCGCCGGTGGTGACGGCGTCGAGCACCAGGCGGTCGAAGTCGGGGTTGACCTTGCCCATGTTCTCGTCGCCGACCCAGTGGGAGATGCCGCCGGAGCCGATGACGACAACGCGTTCGTCGCCGGGGAAGCTCGCCACCGCGGCGGCGATGTGTTCGCCCAGCGCCCGGGCGCGGGCCATCGGCAGGAACGGATCGACGCCGCAGGCGAGCATGACGGCGACGGTCTTGATGCCGGGATTGGGCTGCAGCATCAGGTGGTGGGGCACGGCGATGGAGTGGTCGACGGCCATGGCGCGGCCGACGGCCCAGTCGAAGCCGGCACGGCAGCCTTCCTCGGCGATGTGGCGGCCGAGGTCGATGTTCGACAGGATCGGCGCACGCTTCAGGCCGGGAAGCTGGTCGACCGGACCGTCGATCTCGCCGGTGGAGATCACATAGCGCGGCAGACACTGCGTACCGTACAGGATGTAATGATCGCAGCCGATGATGATCGCGGTGGTCGCCCCCAGCTCGGCGATGCGGCGGGCGGTCTCAGCATAGGCATCATGGATGACCTTGGCCACCTCGGGCCGGGGGCCGTTGGGGTTGAAATACATCACCGGATTGTGCGGCACGACGAAGCCGCCGACGATCTTGGCCATCGGAAGTTCTCCTGGAGCACCGGCGGCAGGGGCAACCGGTCGGTGGCGCCCGTGAGGGGCGTGAAACGGGATGGGCTCAGGCGACGGTCTGGCGGCGCATGGCCTTGAGGTAGTCGCCATGGGCGCGGCCGGCCTGCAGCCAGAAGCCCCAGGTCAGCATGGTGTTGACGCCGCGATCGGCGAGGGCGCGGACGTCGTAGGCCAGCACAAGGGCGCGCTCGTCGGCATCGAGCTGATAGCGGCCGAGGAACTTGTCGGGCTCGGCGGCGAAGGCCTTCTTGTTGGCGCCGCTGGCCGACAGGTCGTAGAGCACTTTTTCCAAGGTATCCCGGCTCATGGCAGCTGCCTTTCTGGTTGGTCGCGGGCGGGTGGCGCGGGCGGATCAGTGCGACAGGAAGTCGGTGACCAGCTGGAGGAAGCGCGCCTCGCGCTCGATCTGGACCCAATGGCCGCAATTGCCGAAGGCGTGCAGTTCGGCGCGCGGCACGCTGGCGAACATGTCGAGGGCGCGGTCGAACGGCACGACGCGGTCGTCGCGGCCGTGCAGGATCAGGACCTCGTGGCGCAGGGTCTTCAGCGCCTTGAGCGGAATGCCGCGTACGGTGGGGCGCTCGTCGCCTTGGGGCGGCGGCATCAGCTTGCGGAAGGCCTCAAGCGCGCCGGGCTGGGTGGCTGCGGCGAAGCGGGTCTCGATCAGCGCGTCGCTGATGATCGAATGATCGAAGGGGAAGTACGAGACGCAGCGGCGCATGCCCTCGAGCGTGCCGTCGAACTCGAGCTGGGCGCGCAGGCCGTCGGTCATCGGGAATTCGCCGCAGGGGGTGCCGAGCAGCACCAGCCGGTCGAGGCGATCGGGGTGGGAGAGCGCGGCGGCAAGGCCGAGGGCGCCGCCGAAGGAATTGCCGACGATCGACACCTTGTCGAGCTTCAGCGCATCGAGAATGGCGATGAAATGCGCCACCCACAGCTTGATGTCGTATCTGGCGTCCGGCTTCAGCTCGGTCAGGCCGAAGCCGGCGATGTCGGGGGCGATGACGTGGAAGCGGTCCGCCAGCGGCGCGATCACCTTCGACCAGTTGGCATGGGCGGAGACGCCGGCGCCGGAGCCGTGCAGCAGCACCACCGGGCGGCC
>JAEULV010000059.1 GCA_016793065.1 Hyphomicrobiaceae bacterium | reverse complement strand
GACATGGTCGGGCGCTGGCCGGCGGCGGACTACGTCCACGACCAGGCGGCGACCGAGCCCTATGGCGCGCGCATCTTCAATCCCGGCGCCTGGGGGGCGGAGCGGCCGTTGAAGGTGTTCCTGATCGGCACGGATTTCGAGGTGCGGGTATGGCAGGGGCTGCTGCGCATCCCGATGGGGCGGGCGACGACCTATTCCGATCTGGCCGCGCACATCGGCAAGCCGAAGGCATCGCGGGCCGTCGGCGCCGCCGTCGGGCGCAATCCGGTCTCGTTCGTCGTCCCCTGCCACCGGGTGATCGGCCGCTCCGGCGATCTCACCGGCTATCACTGGGGCCTGACACGCAAGCGGGCGATGCTGGGCTGGGAGGCCGGGCAGAGCGGCGCGGTGTGACGCGCCTCCCGTGACGCGCTTTCCTGTAACGCCCCTCGCCCGCGCCCCGCCTCGTCCTAGTCGAAGACCACGCCCTTCTTCAGGATGAAGCAGCCGTAGGGGCGGGCCTCGGAGGTCTGGACGACGCCGAAGCCGCGCCGGGCGGCGGCATAGAAGGTGAGCCGCTCGATCGATCCCATGGCAACGTCGCGCCCCTCGGCGGCATCGGCGACGGCCTTCAGATCGGCATGAACCGGCAGCACGGTTGCCGGTTCGCCGGTCACTTCCATCCGCAGGATCGGCGTCTCGACGAAGCCATCGAGCGGCATGAGCGTCAGGATGGCGCGGGCGGCCTCGGTGGTGTCGACGCCGTCAAGGGTGATCAGCCGGCCGGTGAGCGTGGCCTTGGCGGTCGCCAGCGCCGGGTAATTGCGGTCGACCAGCACCAGTTCGTCACCGTGGCCCATGGCGGCGATCAGCCAGAGGAGATCGGGGTTGAGGATCGGCGGGATGCCCTTCAGCATGGGAAACTCCGGTTGCGGCGCGCCGGCGCCGGTCTCACTGGCCGTTGCGGCAGGCGGCGTCGATTTCGGCGGCGGTCGGCAGGCTCGGCTGGGCGCCGGGCTTGAGGCAGGCAAGCGAGCCGGCAATGGCGGCGCGGCGCAGGGCGGTTTCGAAGGCGAGTCCGGCATCGAGGCCGGCGGCAAGCACGCCGGCGAAGGTGTCGCCGGCGGCGGTGGTGTCGACCGGGGTGATCGCCAGCGCGCCGGCACGCGCCGTTTGCCCGTCGGCGAAGGCGGCGATGGCGCCACGGGGGCCCAGGGTGGCGACGACGCCGATGCCGAGCCGGGCGGCGAGCGCCACCAGCAGGGCCGTCTCGTCCGGCGCGGCGATGTCGAGGCTGGCGGCGAGGTCGGTGGCCTCGGTTTCGTTGACGAGGACGAGATCGACGCCGGCAAACGCCGCGGCCGGCAGCAGGGTGAACGGCGCCAGGCTGAGGATGACGCGGGCGCCGGCGGCCTTCGCCATCGCCGCCGCCTTCAAGGCCTCGGCCGGGTCGACCTCCATCTGCAGCAACAGGCAATCGGCGGCCGTGAGGGCGATGCCGGCGAGCTGGCGGGCGCTGGCGTGGCGATTGGCGCCGCCGGCGAGGGCGATGACGTTTTCGCCACGGGCATCGACGGTGATGGCGGCCAGCCCGGTCGGGGCATCGACGGTGGCGACGCCGGCAAGGTCGACATCGGCGGCGCGCAGGGCGGCAAGGGCGGTTTCGGCGAAGATGTCGGCGCCGACCGCGCCGATCATGCGGACGGCGGCCCCGGCGCGGGCGGCGGCGAGCGCCTGATTGGCACCCTTGCCGCCGGCAACGAGCAGATAGTCCTCGCCGGCAACGGTCTCGCCGGGCTTGGGCAGGCGGGTGACGCGGGTCACCAGGTCGACGTTGATCGAGCCGAAGACAGTGATCACGGCCTGGCCCCGCGAGGTGTCGGCATCGGGCCGATTGCGCCTTGCTGCACTGGAATGCCCTCCCCTGTTGGCGCATTTCGGCGGTGAAAACGGCCGTTGCCTTGGTTGCGCCGTGTTTTCAGCCAATATGCGGCGGGCCGCGACGGTCGGCAATCGCTGTCGGGACATGGGTGCCATTGGACCCATGACAGCGTCGGAACGGGGCGCCCGAAGGTGCCGGCGGCAGGCGCGCGGGCCGTTTTCGGTTCGTTAAGGTTGCCAAGGCATGAATAGGGCATCGCGCGCCTCAGGATCGAGGCGATCGGAGGGTGAATATGTTTCGCGTTTCCGCCCTGAAGGGGCTGGCCGTTGCCGGCCTGCTGGCGTTGCTGGCCGCCTGCTCCACCACCGGTGAACAAAAACACCTGCGACCGATCCCGCCGGAACTGCTGGCGGAAATGGCGCGCAAGGGCATGAAGCCGAACTCGCCGATGTTCGTGCGCATCTACAAGCAGGAGAGCGAGCTGGAGCTGTGGAAGCCGAAGGCCGACGGCACCTATGCCCTGC
>JAEULV010000056.1 GCA_016793065.1 Hyphomicrobiaceae bacterium | reverse complement strand
CCCGTGAGCTTCGATGCCTCTATCTGATTGATCCGCAGCTTCTTGCGGATTCGGCGCAATTCCACTCCCGCCGCCTGTCGCGCCGCGAGCACCAGTGCATCGCCAGCGGCTGCATAGCGGTCGGCACTCGCCCGGTCGTATTCGATCTGGCCACAGGCGGTGCAGCGAAGGCCGGACAGCCCCTCGACGTCGGTCGTGGCGCCGCGATAGACGACCTGATGCGTCTCGCCCGCGAACGGAACCATTTCCGCCCCAACCTCACAGCACACACAAGTCCTCGTCATGACTACAGCTCCTTGAATTGAATGACTGGTGCGCCATCAACTCTCAACGTCAACTTGACGTAGGCTTTTCCTGCCGGGGTGTCGGCGTGATATACATCCTGCCAGACGCGACTGTCTTGGTGCGTGGTCATTGACTTGTAAAGACAGGCAGGAGTCAATTTACAAACGACCTCGATCATTTCCGCAACGGTCAGCCCCATCAGTCGACCGCCGTCAAGCGCGGTCTTGGTGAATGCCGCTGCGCCGCGCCCTCGTACGGCAGCACCGACGGCAATCAGATCGTAATGGGCCGTCCGCTTCTCCATGACCCAAAATACCCCCAAAGGGTAATCAGCACAAGCACTCTTCGACAGAAGGTCTCGCGGTGCCGTTTGCTCCGATCAGCCTTTCATCGCGCCATGTCGGCAAGGCACTCTTGAGCAAGGAAATGTGCCGGCGGTGAACGCGCTGTTAGGCGCACTCATCGATCCCGGCGGAGTGGCATCGGGAAAAACCCCATCGTCGCGGCGCGAGCCTTGCGACACCTCAGATGCCCTGACCGCATGCCATGTTGCCGCCCGGTCACATTCCGACAAAGATTAACAATCGGTAATCGATGCGCTTGCCCGACGGTGCGCCATCCGCACAATGGCGCCTTTCGTTTCCTCGGGGTCATTGCATGCGTCGACGCTATCTTTCCTCGCTCATCTCGGTTTCGGTTCTGGCGCTGCTGACGTCCGCGTCGGTCGCCTCGGCGGAATGCCTGACCTTCGCGACCGATCAGACCTGCGAGAATTCCGCCGAGATCGCGGAAGGCATCGTCGATCTCGGCACGCTTGACCTGACCAACACCGTCGATGGCGTCATCGGCCTATGGTCGCCGAGTATCATTTCGGCGGTCAACGCCACCGTCGTCAACTATGGCCTTCTGGCCGGCAATTTCGACGGCCTCACCGTGGAGGATCATCTCGACCTCGGCAATGCCGGACGGCTGGAAACGACGTTCGGGTCGTCGGTGATCGCTTCGACGGCCTCCGTGGTCAATGTCGGCATGATTCAGGGCGGCGATTTCGGCGTCAACGTCATCGGCTTGGCGGAAATCAACAATAGCGGCTACCTCTCCGGCCAGTCGGGCGCCATCCAGACGGGGCAGCTCTGGCTCGACAACAGCGGCGATATCGACAGCGCCGCGGACGCGGCGGTGACCAATGCCGGCGTCGCCACCATCACCAATTCCGGCCGCATCGTCAGCAATGACGGCAGCGGCAACGGCGTCGGGATCCGCAATAGCGGCAATCTCACCCTCACCAATTCCGGAACCATCAGCGGCCTCGGCGCGGCGATCGAATCCGGCGGCGAGCTGACCCTGACCAATTCCGGCGACCTGGAGGGCCAATACAACGCGATCCTCGCCAACAACGCCCGGATCACCAACAGCGGCCGCATCGTCGCCACCGAGTCCCGTGTCTTTGGCGTCGATCCGACCTGGGGCACCGCCATAGTTGGCAAGAACGTTACCCTGACCAACGAAGCCGCCGGCTCGATTTCAAGCCAACTGGCGGCCGTCGTGGCGGGCTCCGGCGACGTGACCAATGCCGGCCTCATCGAAGGCGCCGGCACCGGAATCTGGGCCACCAGCGTGACGGTCAACAACCTCGCCGGCGGCCGCATCGCCAGCGGCGGAAGCGCCATCGACGCCGGCTTCACGATCGTCAACAATGCCGGCGCGATCGAAGGCGACCGTATCGGCATCGCCACCAGTTCCGGCATCATCGACAATAGCGGCCGCATCCACGGCAGCGAAGTCGGCATCGGACCGACCGCGACCGTCCCTGATCCCAACGAACTGTGGAATACGATTCCGGCCGATGCGCAATCGTCGCTGTCGATCACCAATTCCGGCGAGATCAGCGCCGGCGGCCGCGCCATCACCGCCCACAATGTGTCGTTGACCAACGAGGTCGGCGGCTCCGTCTTCAGCATCGACACGGTCATTTCCGCCGACAGCTGGGCGATGGTCAGCAATCACGGTTCGATCGACGGCGCCGCCGACGGACTCGACGCGGCATCCGTCTTGCTCGATAACAGCGGCAGCATCCACACCGGCCGCACGGCCGCCAATGCCTCGGCGATGCTGACCCTGACCAATACCGGCACGATCAGATCGGACAGCGGCTACGCCATCAATGGCGCGATGGTGATTGCCAACAATAGCGGCACGATCATCGCCGGCGAGGATGGATTTTCCGGCGGCAACGTCTCGCTGGTGAACACCGGCTCCGTTCGCGCCAGGGGCACGGCCGCCAGCGGCGATTTCCTCTTCGTCAACAACGAGGCCGGCGGTCTGATTGCCGGCGCGACCGCCGTCCTGAGTTACGGCACCGTGTTCGTCGTCAACGAAGGTCGGCTCTCCGGCGCGATCAACGGCGTCGAAATGGGCGACGCCGGGCTGATCACCAATACCGCGACCGGGGTGATCTCGGCCGGCGATTCCGGCATCTTTGCCGGCACGCTGACGTCGCTGCGAAACGACGGCCGAATCCACGGCGCCCGTTTCGGCATCGACGCGGAAGTGGCCGAAATCGAGAATCGCGCCTCCGGCCGCATCACCAGCGGCGGCACGGCGGTCTTCACCCTGGGCGGCCGGATCCGGAATGAGGGCTCGATCAGCGGCGACGCCATCGGCGTGTCGATGCAGGGTGAAACAAACATCCGCAATTCCGGCCGGATCAACGGCGCATCGGTCGGTGTGGTGGCAGGGCAGGGCACCGTGGCGAATTTCGGCACGATCACCGGACGCACCGGCATCCGCTCGATGGGCGAGACCAGGATCGTCAATGCCGGCGTCATCGGCGGCAATGGCGGTTTTGCCATCAATTTCCAGGAGGAGAACGCCGAAGGGCTGAGCCAGCTGCGGCTCCTCGGCGCCGGCCGTGTCGACGGCATCGTCAAGTTCGCCAATGGCCAGTACCGCATCGACTTCGCCGGCGAGGAAACCAGCCTGCGCATCCGCAATCTCGACCGCGCCCGCGCCACCATCGTCACCGGCGGACGGCCCTATGTGGTGTCGGACCGCGCCATCCAGGTCTACGACCCGGCGAGCGCCGGCGCCGGGGCGCTGAGCAGCGGCCTGACCGACATGACCCGTCAGGTCGGCGCGCTGCTGCCGAGCGGCGCGGCCATGCCGGCGATCCCGACGGGCGAGCGCGTTGCCTCCGCCTTCGACAGCTTGCTCGGCGAGCGCGACAAGGCACCGGCCAATGCCGGCACGGCGCTCGGCTATGCCGCGACGCCGTCGGGGCTCGGCGGCGCGATGACCGATGCCCACGGCAACCGGCTGTGGAGCAACGCCTTCGGCCTCTATCGCGAGCAGGATACCAGCCGCGATGCCGGCCTTGGCGGGCTGACGCGCGGCTATGGCGGCGTCATCGGCTACGAGCACCGGGTCGCCGGCGATCTGCTGATCGGCGGCTTTGCCGGCGCCGGCCGGTTCTCGACCACGCTCGACCGCAATTCCGGCTCGACCGCGACCACGTCCGGCTTCGTCGGCGGCTATCTCAGCAAGACCTGGGGGCCGTGGTTCGCCGACGCGGCCTCGGTCGCGGGCCTGCTGACCACCGACACCACCCGCCGCTTCGTCTCCGGCGGCATCTCGCAGAAGGCCTTCGGCAATTACGATGGCTGGTACTGGAATCCGGGCGTGACGGTCGGCTATTCGTGGCAGCTCGGCGAACGGGTCAAGCTGGTGCCGGCGCTGAAGGCGCGCTACCTCTACGCTTCGCTCGAGGGCTATCGCGAAACCGGCTCGACCGCCAACATGCGCGTCAACCATCGCACTCTGCAGGCGTTCGAGGAGCGGGCCGAGATGAACCTCATCGGCACCTCGTCCTTCGCCAACGGCACGCTTTTGAAGGTGACGGCCACCGCCGGCCTGTTCGCCACCCAGCGCGTCGAGGGCTCGGAGATCACCGGCTCGCTGATCGGCCAGGCTGTGCGCTTCACCAACCCGGACAAGGCCACCGTCACCGGCATCTATGGCGCGCTGGCGGCGGAATGGCAGATGACCGACAAGATCAGCCTGTTCGGCTCCGGCGACCTCACCATCGCCAACGACCATTCCCGCACCCTCGGCGCCAAGCTCGGCATGCAGATCCGGTTCTGATCGGCCGGGCTTGCCGGCGTCGGTCGACGGCAACATCGCGGCCCGGTCCGTCGGACCGGGGCCGAGCATGCCGGGCCGGGCGGCCGAACGCCCGCCAATTGGCGCGCCGCGCCGTCGCATTGACCGGCCTTGCGCGATCCGGCATCAATGCCGCGATGTCGACCCATCGCTCGCGGGCTGTTCTCGCCCTCATCCTCACCATGGTCATCTGGGGCACGTCCGCCGTGTTCATGCGGACGACGGCGCTGGCGCTGTCGCCGGAAAACGCGCTGGCGCTGCGCTATGTCATCCTGGTCCTGCTGGTGGCGCCGGGGCTTTCGCTCGCCGGCGGTTGGCGCATCGCGCCGCAACACCGCGCGCGACTGGCCGTCACCGCCATCGGCATGTTCGGCTCCAGCTGGTTCACCATCCAGGGCTTTGCCCGCGTCGCCGCCGGGCTTGGCACCGTGGTGTCGATGGTCGAGCCGATCATCATTGCGCTGGCCGCCTGGGCGGTGCTGCGCGAACCGCTGTCGCCGCGGATCTGGCTCGGGCTGGCGGTGTCGCTGGCCGGCGCCGCGATCCTGTTCTGGCCCGACATCACCGCGTCCACCGCCAGCCCGGTCGATCCGCTCGGCCTCGTTTTCCTCCTGGCTGCGCCCACCTGCTGGGCGATCTTCACCATCGCCGGCAAGCCGTTGCTCTCGCACTATTCCGGCATTGTCGTCACCGGTTGGTCGATGCTGCTGTCGGCGCCGCTGATCCTCGCCCTCGCCGCCGGCTCCCATGCCGACCTGCTCACAACAACACCGGCGCGGACCTGGGCCGAGCTGTTCTATCTCGCCGCCTGCAACTCCCTGCTCGGCGCGGTGTTGTGGAATTACGGCACGCGCCACCTGCCGGCGGCCGCCGTCGGGTCGTCGCTCTACCTGCTGCCGGTGATCGCCGTGGTCGCCGGCCATCTGATCCTCGACGAGCCGTTCACCTTCTGGCTGCTGACCGGCGGCGGCGTCATGCTCGCCGGCGTGGCGCTGGCCCAATCCGGGACGGCCGAGCACTGAGGCCCGGCACGTCGGCGATTGCCGACGCCTGGCGGATCATGCCTTCGGGCCGGTACCGACCTTCCGGCCGACGATCTGGACATTGCAGTTTGCCAATCTGCTCCCTGCGCCCGGTTCAGGTGAGACGGAAACGCGCTTATTGCCTGTACTGGTTCGAAGACAGGAGCATCGCGGCGCAGCAGGTCCATATCCGCCACCCCGTGTTGGGTGGCGAAGGAGGCTCGAATCGTGCTTTTGACCCGCCTGAATGACGCGCACGCAGTGCTTGCATCGAGCCAATTCCGCCGTTGCCCCCCCTTCGCAACCGTCTGGCCGGCCGCCGCCGCTTGCGGCGAAATGCCGCCTATCGATGCCGGCGGAACGCAGGTCCCAGTTCCTCGACGACGATATCGCCATGGGGCGTGATGTTCTCGTGCGCGATCCGCTCTTGCGCCACATGCCGAATGTGATGCTCGATCTCGCGGTTTCGCGCCATCAGATGGTGCAAATCGTCGGCATCGAGAATGAGCAGCTTGCAATCCGACAGCGCGATGACATCGGCCGAACGCTTCGAACTGGTCAGAACCGCGATTTCGCCGAAGAACTGCCCATCGCTCAACCGCAACGGCCCGGAATGCAACAGCACTTCCACCGACCCGGTCGCGATGAAATACATCGAATGCGCTTCCTCGCCGGCAACGGTGATCCGCGTGCCGGCCTCCACATGCTGGGCGCGCAGCAACTTGGCGACGTCGACGATTTCAGCCGCGCTCAATTCCGAAAACAGCGGCACCCGCGCCACCAGACCCCACGACACGACAAAATCACGGGCGTGGATCTCGCGCGCGAATGCCGTGGCGATGATGCCGACCGGCAGCGCGAACATCGCCAGGCCGGCGACCATCGTCATGCCGGCCAGCAGCCGCCCGGCGGCGGTGATTGGCACCACGTCGCCATAACCGACCGTGGTCAGCGTCGTCACCGCCCAATACATCGAGCTCGGGATGGTGCCGAACGCTTCCGGCTGTGCCCCCGACTCCAGCAGATGCATGACCGAGGCGACGCTGAGGACGAGTCCGAGCATGATCACCAAACAGGCAAGCAACGCCCGCCGCTCCGACGCCAGCGCGGCTACGAGCGAACGCATCCCGGGCGAATAACGCGCCAGCTTGAGAAAGCGCAGCAGCCGGAAAATCGCCAGGACGTTGACATCCCAATAGCCGAGCACAAAGCCGATGATGCTCGGCAGGATCGCCATCAGGTCGATGATCGAATGCGGCTCCATCGCATACGCAATGCGGGCCTGCCAACGCCCGCGATTGCGCAGCGGCGGGTGTTCGTTCGCCACCCAGATCCGCAAGATGTACTCGATCAGGAAGAAGATGACGGCGACGACCTCGATCGCGACGAAAAACGTGCCATAGGGAATGGCAAGCTCCGGGACCGTCTCCAGCACCACGGCCGTGACGTTGATCAGGATCATCGCGATGATCAGCCGATCAATGAACCGGGCGACAGGATCTCCAAGCGCGCTGACTTCAAGCACCTCGTAAACGCGGCGCTTGATCAGCTTGCGACGCTTGATCTCCCTGTCCTGTCCCATCCCGCTCCGTCCCGGCCGCCCCTTGCCAGCCGCTTAGCCGGTGCACCCCGATGCTTCACCCCTCGGCAATGGCCTTGACCCGTGCCTTCACCGCCGCGATCGCCGCATCTGCCTGCGTGGCATCGCTGCCACCGGCCTGCGCCATGTCCGGCCGCCCGCCGCCGCCCTTGCCGCCAAGGATCGATGCGCCGATCCGAACCAACTCAACCGCGTTGAACCGGCCGACCAGATCCTCGGTGACGCCGACGACCAAGCCGATCTTGCCATCTTCGTCGACCGACAACAGCGCCACGATGCCCGACCCGATCGTCGCCTTGCTGTCATCGGCGAGGCTCTTCAGATCCTTGCCGTTGATGCCCTGCAGCACCCGTCCCTGGAATTTGACACCGCCGAAGTCGACAACGCTTTGATCTTGCGCACCGCCGCCAAGCGCCAGCTTCTTTTTCGCCTCCGCCAGCTCGCGCTCGAGGCTGCGCCGCTCCTCGATCAGGGTTTCAACCCGCTCGACGATCCCGGACGGTACCACCTTCAAGGCACTGGCGATTTCTCGAACCCGCTTGTCCTGCGCCTGCAGATAGGCCCGCGCCGCGTCGCCCGTCAGCGCTTCCAGCCGGCGAACGCCCGCGGCAACCGCCGCTTCGGCAACAACTGTCACCAAGCCGATATCGCCGGTCCGCCCCACATGGGTGCCGCCGCAGAGCTCGATCGAGAAGGCGCGCCCGGCCTTTTCGGCCCCGCCCGTCGCCTGGGTGTGGGTGCCCATCGCAACGACGCGCACCTCGTCGCCGTATTTCTCGCCGAACAAAGCCCGCGCGCCGGAGGCAACCGCGTCATCGACCGCCATCAGCCGCGTCGTCACCGGCGCGTTCTGCAGGATGATCGCATTGGCGATAGTCTCGATCCGCTCGATCTCCGCCGGCGCGATCGCCTTCTGATGCGAGAAGTCGAAGCGCAGGCGCTCGGACGAAACCATCGAGCCCTTCTGCGCCACATGATCGCCGAGCACGTCCCGCAGCGCCTCATGCAGGATATGCGTCGCCGAATGGTTGGCGCGCGTGGCGCCACGGCGATCATGATCGACCGTCAGCACCACCGGCTGTCCGACGGATACCCGCCCGCATTCGACCACGCCGCCATGAACGAACAGGCCGTCGGCCTTCTTCAGCGTATCCTCGATCCGGATGATTGCTCCTTCGTCGGTGGAAATGACGCCCTGATCACCGACCTGACCGCCGGATTCGGCATAGAACGGCGACTGGTTGACCACGACCGAAACCGCGTCGCCGGCCTCGGCGGTAGCGACCCGCGCCCCGTCCTTGACCAGCGCCCGCACCTCCGCCTCGGCCCGCTCGGTCGCATAGCCGAGGAACTCGGTGGCGCCGACCTCGTCCTTGATGCCGAACCAGACGGCGTCAGTCGCCGTATCGCCCGACCCCGCCCAGGCGGCGCGAGCCTCGGCCCGCTGCCGTTCCATCGCCGTGTTGAAGCCGCCGACATCGACGGTGATCGCCCGCGCCCGCAGCGCGTCCTGCGTCAGGTCGAGTGGGAAACCATAGGTGTCGTAGAGCTTGAACGCGGTTTCGCCATCGAGTTCGGTGCCGGCCTCCAGCGTCGCGGTCGCCTCGTCGAGCAAGCCGAGCCCGCGCTCCAGCGTCCGCCGGAACCGCGTCTCCTCAAGCTTCAGCGTCTCGGCGATCAAGCCCTGCGCCCGCGTCAGTTCCGGATAGGCCTGACCCATCTCGCCGATCAACGCCGGCACCAGCCGCCACATCAGCGGATCCTTGGCGCCGAGCAGATGCGCATGCCGCATCGCCCGCCGCATGATCCGCCGCAGCACATAGCCGCGACCTTCATTCGACGGCAGCACGCCATCGGCGATCAGGAAGCTGGTGGAGCGCAGGTGATCGGCGATCACCCGGTGCGACGCCACGGTCGCTCCCTCGGCCCGCACCCCGGTCGCGTCGACCGACGCGGCGATCAACGCCTTGAACAGGTCGATATCGTAATTGTCGTGCACGCCCTGCAGGACAGCGGCGAGCCGCTCGAGCCCCATGCCGGTATCGATCGACGGCCGCGGCAGCGGCACGCGAACGCCGCCCGGCTGCTCCTCGAACTGCATGAACACCAGGTTCCAGATCTCGATGAACCGGTCGCCATCCTGCTCCGCCGATCCGGGCGGGCCACCCCAGATATGATCGCCGTGATCGAAAAAGATCTCGGAACACGGACCGCAAGGCCCGGTATCGCCCATGCGCCAGAAATTGTCCGAGGTCGGAATCCGGATGATCTTGCTTTCCGGCAATCCGGCGATCTTCTTCCACAGGCCGAGCGCCTCGTCGTCCTCGGAAAAAACCGTGACCAACAGCCGGTCGACCGGCAGCCCGTACGCGCGCGTGATCAGCCGCCAGGCGAAATCGATGGCGTCTTCCTTGAAGTAGTCGCCGAACGAAAAATTGCCGAGCATCTCGAAGAAGGTATGATGCCGCGCCGTATAGCCGACATTGTCGAGATCGTTGTGCTTGCCGCCGGCGCGAACACACTTTTGCGCCGTGGTGGCCCGGGGAATGGCACGTCGCTCCAGCCCGGTGAAGACGTTCTTGAACTGGACCATGCCCGAGTTCGTGAACATCAGCGTCGGATCGTTACGGGGCACGAGCGGCGAGGACGCAACGACCTCATGGCCTTCGCGCGCGAAGAAATCGAGGAAGGTGGACCGGATTTCCTTGACGCCACTCATGGATCTACAACGCCTTCATTGGACCAAACGGCCATTGCGGGACAAGGCTTCCGATTTCGGAAACCCGCGCTCCCGCCGCTTTTAGCCGCCCATTCACCCATCTGTCCAGAAATGTCGAGGCAATCCAACCGACAAATTACACATGCGCCGTCGTCAACGGCGCATGCCTCGCAACATTCGCGAATCAATCGTTGGGGTCGACCGGACCCTCGTCATCTTCGGCGGTGCCCACTTGCAGGATCTTGTCGGCGATCAGCCCGGCATTCTGGCGGATCGACGCTTCAATGCGATTGGCGACGCCGGGATTCTGGCGGAGAAACTGCTTAACGTTCTCGCGCCCCTGACCGATCCGCTGGCTTTCGAACGAGAACCAGGATCCCGACTTCTCGACGATCCCGGCCTTGACGCCGAGGTCGATCAGTTCGCCGACCTTTGATACGCCTTCGCCATACATGATGTCGAATTCGACCTCGCGGAAAGGTGGGGCCAACTTGTTCTTGACCACCTTGACGCGGGTCTGGTTGCCGACCACCTCGTCGGCATTCTTGATCGCGCCGATGCGCCGGATATCGAGCCGGACGGACGCATAGAACTTCAAGGCATTGCCGCCAGTCGTCGTCTCGGGATTGCCGAACATCACCCCGATCTTCTGACGGATCTGGTTGATGAAGATCACCATCGTCTTCGACTTCGAGATCGAGCCGGTCAGCTTGCGCAGGGCCTGGCTCATCAACCGGGCCTGAAGGCCGGGCAGCGAATCGCCCATCTCGCCCTCGAGTTCGGCCTTGGGCGTCAAGGCGGCAACCGAGTCGACCACCAGGATATCGACCGCGCCGGACCGAACCAACGTATCGGCGATTTCCAGGGCCTGCTCACCCGCATCCGGCTGTGAAATCAGCAGATCATCGAGATTGACACCGAGCTTGCGGGCATAGATCGGGTCGAGCGCATGCTCGGCGTCGACGAAGGCGCACATGCCGCCACGCTTCTGTGCCTCGGCGATGCAATGCAGCGCCAGCGTCGTCTTGCCGGAGGACTCCGGGCCGTAGATCTCAACGACGCGCCCGCGCGGCAGGCCGCCGATACCCAGCGCGATGTCGAGTCCGAGCGATCCGGTCGGGATCGCCTCGACCTCGACAACCTTGCCGGCGCCAAGGCGCATGATCGAGCCCTTGCCGAATGCCCGTTCGATCTGCGCCAACGCGGCGTCGAGTGCCTTGCCCTTATCCATGCCATCGCCCTCAACCAGGCGGAGAGAAGCCTGCGCCATAGTTCTGTCTTTCTTTTTGCACGCGCCCAAGCGCGTTTCAATCATCACCGATATTGCTGATAAGTGTACCGTATTTGTTCGCCTTGTCAAGTCGCCGAAAAATATTTGTTTTCTCACAAAATCTTGTGATTGTGCCGCGAATGTTCTTGTGTACAGTTCCGTTCAGTCCGACAGCGAACCCCGCTTGTTTGCCGTTCCACGGGCGACTCGCGCGAAACGGCGTCGGGATCGGCGTTCCACCGTTTATCGTCGTGACGAGCGGTGCGGGTCAACATACCTATCGGTCGCGTTCGACCGCCAGTGACAGGAGAATGATCGTGAAGCAGTTTGATGTGATCGGTTTCGGCGCCGCTCATTGGGATCGGCTGCACACGACGCTGGAGCCCGCGTGCCTCGGCAGTTCCAATCCGGCGACGACGACCTCGCGTCCAGGCGGCGTGGCCCGTAATGTGATCGCCGGCTTGGCGCGGATGGGGCTCGACGTCGGTCTGGTGTCGATCATCGGTCGCGACGCGGTCGGAGACGAACTGGTCGACAAGCTGTGCGCCGGCCGGATCGACTGCGCCGGGCTCGTGCGCTGCGATCTGCCGACGGCCTGCTACACCGCTGTTCACAACGTCGATGGCGAACTCATCATCGGCACGGCCGACATGGCGATCTATGACGCGTTGACGGTTGAGGACCTTCGACCGCTCGCCGCCGCCCGCGCCGCGGCACTTTGGTGGTTTGCCGACACCAACCTGTCCGCCACCGCGTTGCAATTTCTCGCCACCTGCAGCGACCGGCCGCCGCTCGCCGTCGATGCGGTCAGCGTGGTCAAGGCCCGCCGATTGCTGCCTATCATCGACCAGATCGATTTGCTCTTCTGCAATCTTGACGAGGCACGCGTGCTCGCCGGCTTCGTCGACGGCAAGTTAGCCGACGTCGCCGGTGCCTTGCTCGGCAAGGGCGTCGGAGCGGTTGTCGTCAGCAACGGCGCCGAGGGCATCGCATTCGGCGAGGAGGGCATGGTCCTGAATTCGCCGGCCCTGCGTGGCGCCGTCGTCGATGTGACGGGTGCCGGTGACGCGTTGATGGCCGGCGTGCTGTTTGCGCTTGTCGGCGACGCCACGCTAGAGGCCGCGACCAGCTATGGGTTGGCGGCCGCCGCGATTGCCGTCGAAACCCGCGGCGCCGACACGGCGATGTCGAGGGGCGACTTGGTGGCTCGACTCGGCGGAAATGCCACGGTGTGACCTTGTCGAGCGCCCAGGCTGATTGCCGCGGCGCACAGGTGCTGCTTGATTGCGCCGGTACGGGCGGATGATATGGAGGACGCGATCCGGGAGGCAAGACCGGCATGGTGTCTTCGCGCTGCGGCGGCTCGCGGCGTCGCCATCTATTGCCGCCGACGGCGTAAGTCCAAAGGAGTTCCTTTCATGAGTGGCCTGTCCTCGTTCTTGTCCTGCCTCTGCATCAGCGACGAGGTTCGTTCGGCCTTGAACGATCGGCGCGGCGTCGTCGCGCTCGAATCGACCATCGTCACCCACGGTATGCCTTATCCCGATAATGTCGAAACCGCCCGGGCGGTTGAGGCCGAGGTGCGATCCTTGGGCTGCGTTCCAGCTACGATCGCCGTGCTGGGTGGGCGAATCAGGGTCGGGTTGAGCGATGTCGAACTTGAGCGGCTTGCGCTTGCGACCGGCGTCACGAAGCTGTCGCGGGCCGATCTGCCGATGGCTGTTGCATCGGCAAGGCCCGGCTCGACCACCGTTGCCGCGACGATGATCGTTGCCGATCTCGCCGGTATCGAGGTGTTCGCCACTGGCGGCATCGGCGGCGTCCATCGCGGCGCCGAGCAGACCTTCGACATTTCCGCCGACCTCACTGAACTGGCGCGCACCTCGGTGATCGTCGTCTCGGCCGGTGCGAAGGCGTTGCTCGACATTCCCAAGACGCTGGAGCGGCTTGAAACCGACGGCGTGCCGGTCGTCAGCTACGCCACTTCGGAGTTCCCGGCCTTCTGGAGCCGGTCGAGCGGCGTTCCGGCACCGCTGCGGTGCGACACGGCGACGGAGATCGCGCGATTCTGGCGGGTCAAACAGGCGTTGGGTCTGAGCGGTGGCCTGCTGGTCGGCAATCCGGTGCCGATCGAGGCCGAGATCCCGGCGTCGGAACTTGACGGTGTTATCGAGGCGGCGGTGCTGCAGGCGGCGATGGCGCATGTCCGCGGCAAGGACGTCACGCCCTTCGTGCTGCGCCGGATCGTCGAACTGACCGACGGCCGCAGTCTTCGGACCAACATCGCGCTGATCCGCAACAACGCCCGCCTTGCCGCCGAACTGGCTTCGGCCCTGGCGAGTTCCGAACGCCCCAAGGGGCGCTCGGTCGAATCAGCGAGAACGTGAAACGGGAGAACTCGCATCGGAGAACGGCGGCAATCGGATAAAACAGCAAGGCGGATCAGTCCCGAGCCCGCCATCCGGCATGACCTGTTCAAGAGTGGGTCCCGCGCGGTTGGCGACGGCCGGCATGGGCAGCCCGTCGGCATGGCAGCCACCGGCGAATGCTGTGTCAGATCAACCCGAGGCGCCGGTCGAGGTAGTCGCCGCAATGGCCCAGCAGATCGTCGATCTTTTCCTCAAAGAAGTGGTTGGCGCCATCGATCACCTTTTGCTCGATGGTGATGCCCTTCTGGGTCTTCAGCTTGTCGACCAGCCCCTGAATGTCCTTCGACGGAACGACTTTGTCGAGATCGCCGTGGATGATCAGGCCGGAGGACGGGCAGGGGGCGAGAAACGAGAAATCGTGCAGGTTCGCCGGCGGCGCGATCGAGATGAAGCCCTCGACCTCGGGACGCCGCATCAGCAGCTGCATGCCGATCCAGGCGCCGAAGGAGAAGCCGGCGATCCAGCAGCTCTTGGCATCCGGATGGATGGTCTGCACCCAGTCAAGCGCGGCGGCCGCGTCGGAAAGCTCGCCGGACCCGTGGTCGAATGCCCCCTGGCTGCGGCCGACGCCACGGAAATTGAAACGCAACACCGCGAAGCCGCGTTCGGCGAACATGTAAAACAGCTTGTAGGAGATCTGGTTGTTCATCGATCCGCCGAACAGCGGATGATGGTGCAGCACCAGTGCGATCGGCGCATTGCGGCGCTTGGCGGGCTGGAAGCGGCCCTCGATGCGACCGGCGGGACCGTTGAAGATGACCTCGGGCATGGCATTCCCAGTTGTTCGCGCCGCCGGCGGCGAGCCGGGGCGGATGCGTTGATCCGCTTAAATGCGCGCCGGCGAGGTGCCGCGCGCTGGTAAACCGTGCTAAGTCTGCTTGAAACCGGCTTGAACCGTTCCAGATTACCGGTGCGGCGCAGGTTCAGGAGCTTGAGCGGACGGGCCTTCGGCGTTGTTGTTAGCACAGGGCCGGGGTGCGATTTCAAGCTTTTCGTGCGACGGAGGCGAAGGAAAACATGACCGCGCAAGCGCGCGCCTATCTCGACACGAACGCCTCGGCGCCGGTGCTTCCGTCGGTGATCGCCGCCATGACCCAGGCATTGCTCATGTTCGGCAACGCGTCGTCGGTGCATGCCGAGGGACGCGCGGCGCGTCGGGCGATCGAGTCAGCGCGCGAGGATGTGGCGGTGCTGGTCGGTGCGCGGGCGAAGGCCGTGGTCTTCACCTCGGGCGCCACCGAGGCAAACGGCACCGCGCTTTGTCCGGATTGGCGGGTGGCCGGCCGGCCGGCGCGGTTCGAGCGCTTGCTGGTCGGCGCGACCGAGCATGCCAGCATTCTCGCTGGCGGCCGGTTCGCGAATGGGCAAGTGACGATCGTGCCGGTCGATGCCGATGGCCTCATCCGGCGCGATGCCATGGCGGCCCTGCTGGCCGAGGGCGGGCCGGCACTGGTCGCGGTGCAATTGGCCAATAACGAGACCGGTGTGATCCAGCCGATTGCCGAGATCGCCACGCTGGTGCATCAGGCTGGGGGCTTGCTGCATTGCGATGCAGTGCAGGCACCTGGACGCCTGCGCGTGTCGATCGGCCTCATCGGCGCCGATAGTCTGGCGCTGTCGGCGCACAAGCTCGGCGGTCCGCAAGGCATCGGCGCGCTGGTGCTCGCCGATCTCGATACCGGGCCGGCGCCGTTGCTCACCGGCGGCGGCCAGGAACACCACCGTCGGGCCGGCAGCGAGAATCTGGCGGCGATCGTCGGGTTTGCCCAGGCGGCGCGCGAAACATTTGCCGGGAACGACGAAATCGTTCGATTGACGGTGCTGAGGGACTGGCTAGAGGCGGAGCTACGCTCTATATCGCCTTCCATACGGGTTTTCGGCTATGGTGCCGAGCGCATCGGCAATACCAGCCTGTTCGCGGCGCCGGGTGTTTCGGCCGAGACGGCCTTGATCCGGCTCGATCTGGAGGGCGTATCGGTTTCATCCGGTTCGGCCTGTTCGTCGGGCAAGGTCGGGCTGTCGCATGTGCTGACGGCGATGGGCGTCGAGGCGGAACTGGCTCGCGGCGGCCTTCGGGTCAGCCTCGGCCATCACAACACGGAAGCGGACGTGCGCCGTTTTCGCGATGTGTTCGCCGGTATCGTCGAACGTGCCGGCGCCAAGCGGTCGGGCATCGCGGCCTGAGTTTTGCTTGCCCGCAAGGGCGGAAACCGCTCCGGGCGGGTCGTGATCGTGGCCGGCCGAACGCGGATTGAATTCGATGGGTCTCGAGTTACCGGTCCTTGAAACCGGTGGAGGAGAGATGGAATGGCAGCAGTGAAAGAGACGGTCGAGCAGGTCCAGGCCCTCGACGTCGACCAGTACAAATATGGCTTCGTCTCGGATATCGAATCCGAACTGGCGCCGACCAAGGGCCTGAACGAGGACATCGTTCGGTTCATTTCGGCCAAGAAGGGCGAGCCCGACTGGATGACCGAATGGCGCCTCGACGCCTATCGGCGCTGGCTGACTATGGAGGAACCGACCTGGGCGCGGGTCGATTATCCTAAAATCGACTTCCAGGACCTCTACTACTACGCCGCGCCGAAATCCTCGGGCCCGAAGAGCCTTGACGAGGTCGATCCGGAACTGCTCGCCACCTTCGACAAGCTCGGCATTCCGTTGCGCGAGCGCGAGGTGCTGGCCGGCGTCGAAGGCTCGCGCGTCGCGGTCGACGCGGTGTTCGACTCGGTGTCGGTCAAGACGACGTTTCGCGACGAACTCGCCCGGCACGGCGTCATCTTCTGCTCGATCTCGGAAGCGATGCGCGAGCATCCCGATCTGGTGCGCCGCTATATCGGTTCGGTCGTGCCGGTGACCGACAACTATTACGCCACGCTGAATTCGGCTGTGTTTTCCGATGGATCGTTCGTCTACATCCCGCCGGGCGTTCGCTGCCCGATGGAATTGTCGACCTATTTCCGCATCAACGAGAAGAAGTCCGGCCAGTTCGAGCGCACCCTGATCATCGCCGACAAGGGCGCCTATGTTTCCTATCTCGAGGGCTGCACCGCGCCGATGCGCGACGAGAACCAGCTGCATGCGGCGGTCGTCGAACTGGTCGCTCATGAGGACGCCGAGATCAAATATTCGACCGTGCAGAACTGGTATCCCGGCGACAAGAACGGCAAGGGCGGCATCTACAATTTTGTCACCAAGCGCGGCGACTGCCGCGGCGATCGCTCCAAGATCTCGTGGACCCAGGTTGAAACCGGCTCGGCCATCACCTGGAAATACCCTTCCTGCATCCTGCGCGGCGACAGCAGCCAGGGCGAGTTCTATTCGATCGCCATTTCCAACGGCCGCCAGCAGGTCGACAGCGGCACCAAGATGATCCATCTCGGCAAGAATACCGCCAGCCGCATCATCTCCAAGGGCATCTCCGCCGGCCATTCCAACAACACCTATCGCGGTCAGGTCGCCGTCAATCGCAAGGCGGCGGGCGCCCGCAACTTCACCAATTGCGACAGTCTGTTGATCGGCCACCACTGCGGCGCCCACACGGTGCCCTATATCGAGTCGAAGAACCCCTCGGCGGTGATCGAGCACGAGGCGACCACCTCGAAGATTTCCGAGGACCAGCTGTTTTATTGCGTCTCGCGCGGGCTTTCGAGCGAGGAGGCGGTGGCGCTGGTGGTCAATGGCTTCGTCCGCGACGTGCTGCAGCAGCTGCCGATGGAATTCGCCGTCGAGGCGCAAAAGCTGATCGCCGTCAGCCTCGAGGGGAGCGTCGGATGAGCGAGACCACCCCGAAGCCGGTCGTCAACATCGCCGACGTGCCGTTGATGCCGCTGAAGCAGGGCGAGCGGTTCGAGGCGCGGCTCGGCCGGATCGCGCCGCTGATCGGTTCGACCGGCGTCGGCTGCATGCTGACGATCGTCCCGCCCGGCAAGGCGGCGTTTCCGTTCCATGTCCACCACATGACGCATGAGCTTTTCGTCATCCTGGAGGGCACGGGCGAGTATCGCTTCGGCACCGATCGCTACCCGGTCAAGCCGGGCGACGTCTGCGCCGCGCCGGTCGGTGGCCCCGACAAGGCGCATCAGTTGATCAACACCGGCACGACCGACCTCAAGTATCTCGGCCTGTCATCCTCGAATCCGCAGATGCCGGAAGTCGTCGAATATCCGGATTCCGGCAAGTTCGCCGTCATTTCGCAGTCCCCCGACGGCTCGCCGATGCGCGC
>JAEULV010000095.1 GCA_016793065.1 Hyphomicrobiaceae bacterium | reverse complement strand
AGGATGTCCTCGGCGGCGATGGTCTCGCGGCGGATGCGGCTCTCGGCGAAGGCGATGTCCTCGGGGATCGACGGGTCGAGATGGTGGCAGACCATCAGCATGTCGAGGTGTTCGTCGAGGGTGTTGACGGTGTAGGGGCGGGTCGGGTTGGTCGACGAGGGGATGACGTTGGCGAGGCCGGCGACCTTCATGATGTCGGGGGCGTGACCGCCGCCGGCGCCCTCGGTGTGATAGGCGTGGATGGTGCGGTCCTTGAAGGCGGCGACGGTGTTCTCGACGAAGCCGGATTCGTTCAGCGTGTCGGTGTGGATCATCACCTGCACGTCGTAATCGTCGGCGACGGCGAGGCAATTGTCGATCGCCGCCGGGGTGGTGCCCCAGTCCTCGTGCAGTTTCAGGGCGCAGGCGCCGGCCTTGACCTGCTCTTCCAGCGCGGCGGGCAGGGCGGCGTTGCCCTTGCCGGCGAAGGCGAGGTTCATCGGGAAGGCCTCGGCCGCCTGCAGCATGCGGGCGAGGTGCCAGGGGCCGGGGGTGCAGGTGGTGGCGTTGGTGCCGGTGGCGGGGCCGCTGCCGCCGCCGAGCATGGTGGTGATGCCGGCCATCAGCGCTTCGTCGATCTGCTGCGGGCAGATGAAGTGAATGTGGGTGTCGAGGGCGCCGGCGGTGAGGATCTTGCCCTCGCCGGCGATGGCCTCGGTGCCGGGGCCGACGATGATGTCGACGCCGGGCTGGATGTCCGGATTGCCGGCCTTGCCGATGGCGGCGATCTTGCCGTCCTTCAGGCCGACATCGGCCTTGACAATGCCCCAGTGGTCGATGATCAGCACGTTGGTGATGACGGTGTCGACGGCGCCGTCGGCGCGGGTCGTCTGCGCCTGGCCCATGCCGTCGCGAATGACCTTGCCGCCGCCGAACTTCACTTCCTCGCCATAGATGGTGAAGTCCTTCTCGACCTTGACGAAAAGCTCGGTATCGGCCAGCCGCACCCGATCGCCGACGGTCGGCCCGAACATGTCGGCATAGGCGGCGCGGGACATCTTGTAGGGCATGGGTCAGGCTCCGGAGGGCGTGGATCCAGCGGGTATCGCAGGCGAGATTCCGCCCGCAGCATAGCCCGTTGCGTCAATCGATCCAGCAGTGCGAGCGCCGCATTGAACGGCGCGTGTGGCCAAAAATTGGGCAGCCGTGTCATGGGAGGCTGGGGGGGCGCTCGTCACCTTCACCCCGGTATTACTTCTCTCCGGCACCGGACCAATCACCAAGCGCCTCGAACGCCGACGAGCGAGCGGCGGCCTTGTCGATCGTCATCGTCGTCGAGCATCCGGCCTGGCGATTGAGATCGGCAATCAGATAGTCGGCAAACCCGGCCTTGCCTCGGCGAAATGCATCAAGTGCCCGTTCGACGGAGTCACGATTGCCGAGAACGATGTTGTCGGCCCGCAGCAATTCTTCGAACAAGATGGCAATTCGCCCCCGGCTATAGGTCGCTTGACTCCGAAGGCTCCAGACAATTTCGATCAACGTGCAGATGTTGATGTAGCCTGGATTACCGGGTGTAAGCTCGGTCTCGACAAAGCGAGTGGCAATCGGCGACCATTTCGGATCGTCCTGCAAAAGGAAACGCAGGAAGACGTTTGTATCAAGGCCGATCACAGATCGATCTCGGTGCGGTCCGGAGCGGTTCGCGCGGCAACGGCATCGGCAATGGTGGCGTCAATATCAACGGGTGACGATGGTGTTCCGAACAACCCCTTGAGGTGGCTGATGCCATGACGTTTCGCCACAATTTCAACCTTGCCATCGCCAGTGGCGATGAACTGGATCGTCGAACCGGGATCGAGGCCAAGCAGCTTGCGGATCTCAAGCGGCACGGTTGTCTGCCCCTTCGAAGTGATCCGAGCGTCAAAACGGCTCATGGATGTCTCCTTTCACCCGCGAGAGATCCTTACCTTAGCACCTTCGCCTTTCGTCGCCTACTGCGCCCGTCACCGTAGACCCGCCAGCTCCCGCAGTTCGCGGGTGCGGATCCGGGTCAGGCGTTCCATGCAGCTTGAAACCAGCATCGGTTCCATGGTGCCGCCATGGGCCTGCCAGCCTTCAAGCTCGCACTGCGCGTCGCGATAGGTGATCCAGACGCGCTGGGCCTTGAGCAGGGCCTTGGCGTGGCCGGGCTCGTTGAGGTCGAGGGCGTCGATGCGGGCCTTGACGATCTTCCAGGTGGCGTTGAGTTCCCTGTCGGCCTTCTGCCAGTCCTGATGGGCGCAGGCATTGATGGCGTGCTGGTTTTGCGGATTGTCGCAATCGAGCGTCTGCGCCGTGGCGGGCGGCGCGCCGGCGAGGACCGACACGAGGACCGGGGCGAGGAGCCCGGCGCGGGCGGGACGGGACGGCGCCGGCATCAGAGCTTGCCCATCACCAGCTGGTTGAAGCCGTAGACTTCCCGCTTGCCGCGATAGGGTACGAGGGTGACCGAGCGGGTCTGGCCCGGCTCGAAGCGCACCGCCGTGCCGGCGGGGATGTCGAGGCGCATGCCGCGGGCGCGGGCGCGATCAAAGGCGAGGCCGGGATTGGTCTCGAAGAAATGATAGTGGCTGCCGACCTGCACCGGGCGGTCGCCGGTATTGGCGACGTCGAGGGTGAGGGTTTCCAGCCCGGCATTGAGTTCGATGTCGCCGTCGGCGGCGATGATTTCGCCAGGAATCATATCGGGTTCTCCGCTGCTGCCGTCAGTTGGTGTTCACTCGCCCGGGGCCTTGAGATCGAGGGCAAGGGCGTGGATGCCGCCGGCCAGCTCGGCCTTCAGCGCCTCGTTGACCTTGCGGTGGCGATTGATGCGGGTCTCGCCGGCAAAGGCGGCCGCGACCATGCGGACGCGGAAATGGGTGCCGCCGCCCTCACGCCAGCCGCCATGGCCGTGATGCTGATCGCTTTCATCCACGACCACCAGCTCGATCGGCTGGAAGCCTTGCGTCAATCGTGCGCTGATCCGGTCGGCCATCGACATGGGTCGGTCATCTCCCTCGCTTTCCGCCGGTGCGGCGGTCGCGGCATCGGCGCATGGTAGCCGAGGGCGAATGGCTAGCATAGGTGCGTTTCGCGTCGATGCCCAAAGCGAGGGCAGGGGCCGGGCGCGTCGCCGGCTGCTCCGGCCCTGCGGCGATGGCGGGCATGCGGCGGCGGCAAAGCCGCTCAAAGCGCTTGGCGAAGCAGGCGCGAACCGCCATAATCATCGACCCATGACATTCACCGACGACCTCTTCGAAAAAATCCGCATCCGCCGCGACCCGACGTCGCCGGCGCGCGAGCGCTTGCCCAAATGCCAGTGCATGGGCTGCGAGCAGCCAGGCGAGCACCGGGCGCCGAAAGGCCGGCATCAGGAGGGGGAATATTACTTCTTCTGCCTGGAGCACGTGAAGGATTACAACAAGTCCTACAACTACTTCACCGGCATGAACGATGCCGCCGTCGCCGCCTTCCAGAAGGAGGCGGTGCTCGGCCATCGGCCGACCTGGACCATCGGCGTCAATCCGTGGGGCGAGCGCGGCACCAGCTATCGCCCAGGCGGCGGGTTCGGTCCCGGCGCCGATCACTTCGGCATGCATCGCGGGCCGGGGCAGGGCGCCCATGGCCGGCCCGAGCCGGCGCGGCCGAAGCGGCGGCTGCGGACGCTGGAGCGGCGGGCGTTCGAGCAGCTGAGCCTGCATGACGAGGCGACCGGGCCGGAGATCAAGGCGCGCTACAAGGAACTGATCAAGCGCTACCACCCGGATGCCAATGGCGGCGACCGCTCGACCGAGGACAAGCTGCGGCAGATCATCCAGGCCTACAACTTCCTCAAGACGACCGGATTCTGCTGATCCGGCGGATGCCCGGGCGCCCGGGCGACAGCCCCGGCGAAAGTCCAATGCACGGCAATGCAGCACTGGATTTCGTCGGGCGGGGTTCCCTCCCGCCCCCTTGCCGGGCTAGGGTCGAATGTGACCATATAGCCGGTGCAACCTGCTTCGAGGGGTTTTGCACCATCGCCTACGCATGCGCAAATCTGGGTTGCGCGTCGCATTCTGAGGATCCCCGCGACCCGCGCGGGTGAGGAAGGTTCGATGACCGAAATTGCCACTGGGGCGGGCGGCATGCCCGACATCAAGGTTTCCGTTCGCAAGCTGTTCGGCATCGATTCCGACCTCGAAGTGCCGGCCTATTCGGCGACCTCCGAGCATGTGCCCGAGGTCGATCCGGACTATCTGTTCGACCGGCAGACGACGCTGGCCATTCTCGCCGGCTTTGCCCGCAATCGACGGGTGATGGTCACCGGCTATCACGGCACCGGCAAGTCGACCCATATCGAACAGGTGGCGGCGCGGCTCAACTGGCCGTGCGTGCGCGTCAATCTCGACAGCCACATCAGCCGCATCGACCTGATCGGCAAGGATGCGATCGTGGTGCGCGACGGCCAGCAGGTGACGGAATTCCGCGACGGCATTCTGCCCTGGGCCTATCAGAACAATGTGGCGCTGGTGTTCGACGAATATGACGCCGGGCGTCCGGACGTGATGTTCGTGATCCAGCGGGTGCTGGAATCCTCCGGCCGGCTGACGCTGCTCGACCAGAGCCGGGTGCTCAGGCCGCATCCGGCGTTCCGGCTGTTCGCCACCGCCAACACCATCGGCCTTGGCGACACGTCGGGCCTCTATCACGGCACGCAGCAGATCAATCAGGCGCAGATGGACCGCTGGTCGATCGTCACGGCGCTGAACTATCTGCCCCATGACGTCGAGGTCGACATCGTGCTGGCGAAGGCGCCGGCGACGCGGGCGCTGCCGACCGGTCGCGATACGGTGTCGCGCATGGTGCGTCTCGCCGACATGACGCGCTCGGCCTTCGTCAACGGCGACCTGTCGACGGTGATGAGCCCGCGCACGGTGATCACCTGGGCGGAAAACGCCGAGATCTTCGCCGATGTCGGCTTCTCGTTCCGGATCACCTTCCTCAACAAGTGTGACGAAACCGAGCGCACCCTGGTGGCGGAATTCTATCAGCGCTGCTTCGGCAAGGAATTGCCGGAAAGCGCCGTCAACATGGTGCTGAGCTGAGCCGGTTCGCCGGCTCCCCGCCGCCCGCTTTTCGCCCGACTGGATGACGCCGCCCGATGGTCGCCAAGGACAAGCACCAGAGCCCGATCGAACCGTTCAAGAAGGCCGTCGCCCAGACCGTGCGGGCGATCGCCGGCGAGCACGAGCTTGAGGTCGTCTATTCCAACGACCGGCCGGCGCTGCTCGGTTCGCGGGTGCGGCTGCACGAGCCGCCGCGCAAGCCGACGGCGCGGGATATCGCCATCACCCGCGGCCAGTCGGACAGTTTCGCGCTGAAGCTCGCCGCCCACGACGCGACGATCCATCATTTGCACCAGCCCGAGGGGCAGAATGCCCGGGCGGTGTACGAGGCGGTGGAGGCGGCGCGCTGCGATTCGATCGGGGCGCGGCGGATGGACGGCGTCAGCGCCAACATCACGGCGATGCTCGAGGACAAGTATCACCGCGGCAATTATCACGAGATCGAGGATCGCTCCGACGCGCCGCTGGAGGATGCGGTGGCGCTGATGGTGCGCGAGCGGCTCGCCGGCCAGACGCCGCCGCCGAGCGCCCGGCGGCTCGTCGACCTGTGGCGGCCGTGGATCGAGGAAAAGGCCGGCGCAAATCTCGACCGGCTGGGCGAGACGATCGAGGACCAGCGGGCGTTTGCCCGCTCGGTGCGGGATCTGCTGGTGGCGCTGGAGATGGGCGACGAGCTCGGCGCCGACAAGGACGACGACGACAGCGACGACGACCAGGGCGACGACAGCGACGGCGACCAGGAGAACCAGCCGGGCGAATCGGACGAGGCGGAAAGCCAGGATCAGGCCGAGCCGCAGGAGACCGAGGCGACGGGCGAGGAGCGCGAGGCGGGCGAGACGGAAAGCGTCGATGCCAGCGCCGACGACTACGAGGACGACGATGCGCCCTCGCCGGAGGACGGCGAGGAGGCGCCGCGCAACGACCTGCCGTTCGACAACAAGCCGCCGCTGAACGACTATAAGGTGTTCACCACCAGGTTCGACGAGGAGATCGGCGCCGAGGAGCTGTGCGATCCCAACGAGCTGGAGCGGCTGCGGGCGTTTCTCGACAAGCAGCTGGCGCCGCTGGCCGGCGCGGTGGCGCGGCTGGCCAACCGGCTGCAGCGGCGGTTGATGGCGCAGCAGAACCGGGCGTGGCTGTTCGATCTCGAGGAAGGCATTCTCGACACGTCGCGGCTGCCGCGCATCATCATCGACCCGACGGCGCCGCTGTCGTTCAAGCGCGAGAAGGATACCGACTTCCGCGATACGGTGGTGACGCTGGTTCTCGACAATTCCGGCTCGATGCGCGGCCGGCCGATCACGGTGGCGGCGACCTGCGCCGATATCCTGGCGCGGACGCTGGAGCGGTGCGGCGTCAAGGTCGAGATCCTCGGCTTCACCACGCGGGCGTGGAAGGGCGGGCAATCGCGCGAGAGCTGGCTTGCCGCCGGCAAGCCGCCGATGCCGGGCCGGCTCAACGACCTGCGGCACATCATCTACAAGGCGGCCGACGCGCCGTGGCGGCGGTCGCGGCGCAATCTCGGGCTGATGATGCGCGAGGGGCTGCTGAAGGAGAACATCGACGGCGAGGCGTTGCTGTGGGCGCACAAGCGGCTCTTGGCGCGGACCGAAAGCCGCAAGATCCTGATGATGATCTCGGACGGCGCGCCGGTCGACGACTCGACCTTGTCGGTCAATGCCGGCAACTACCTGGAAAAGCACCTGCGCTGGGTGATCGAGGACATCGAGACCCGCTCGCCGGTGGAGCTGATCGCCATCGGCATCGGCCATGACGTGACGCGCTACTACAAGCGCGCCGTGACCATCGTCGACGCGGAGGAACTGGCGGGCGCGATGACCGAGCAGCTGGCGTCGCTGTTTGCCGAACAGGGCGCCAAGCAGATCCGCGCCGCGGCCAAGCCGAAGATGACGCCGCGCACCCTGCCGCGTTCGCAGCCGGTGAAGCCGACGGCGTGGAAGGCGGGCGAGGCGACCGGCATCAAGCGCGGCACGACGCCGGTGCGCGGATGACCGGCGCGGGTCGCGGCCGGCGCCCGGGCTGGCAAGGGTGGGCGCTGGCGGTTGCGGCGCTGGCGGCCGGGCTGGTGTCGGCGGCAGCGTCGTCGGCGCTGGCGGAGCCGGACATCCTGCCGAAGGGGGCGTTCGACCTGAAGATCCGCACCCGGGCCCTGCCGGGGTTTTCGGTGGGCACGCCGGCGGAAACCCGGTTCGGCCGGCTGACGTTTCTCGGCGGGCTGGAGCTTGAATCCGAGACCGACCATTTCGGCTCGCTGTCGGGACTGGTGACGCTCGACCAGGGCCGGACGCTGATCGCGGTTTCGGACAACGGGATGTGGTTCACCGCGCGGCTCGCCACCGACGCCGCCGGCAAGCCGACCGGCGTCAGCGGCGCGCGGATGTCGGCGATGCTCGGCACGGACGGCGAGCCGATGATCGGCAAGTGGGAATCCGATGCCGAAGGCTTGACGCTGCGCGACGGGCCGAACGGGCGTGACCTGCTGGTGTCATTCGAGGGACACCACCGGGTGATGGCCTATCCGCTCGACGCGCCGACCGCCAATGGCCGTCCGGCGCTGGTGTGGAACGTGCCGGGCGGGCCGGGGGCGTTGCGCGGCAACAAGAGCCTGGAAGGGGTCGCGGTCGCGCCGAAGGCGAGCCCACTCGCCGGCACCATCGTCGCGGCGGCCGAGCGCGGCCGTCCGGATGCGGCCGACCATCCGGGCTTCCTCGTCGGTGCCAAGACCTCGACCTTCAGCATCGCCCGGCGCGACGATTTCGACGTGACCGATCTCGCCTTCCTGCCGAACGGCAACCTGCTGATCCTGGAGCGGCGGTTCAACTGGGTCGACGGTGTACGGATGCGGCTGCTGGAAGTGCCGGCCGGCGAAATCCGCGCCGGGGCGCGGCTCGTCGGCACGACGCTGATCGACGCCGACATGCGGTTCCAGATCGACAACATGGAGGGGCTTGCCGTCGACAGCGACGACAAGGGGGCGACCATCCTCACCATCGTTTCCGACGACAACCGCTCGGTGCTGCAACGCACGCTGCTTCTGCGCTTCCGGCTGGATTGACACTGGGCGCCGGCCGGGCGCGCATGGCGCCCGCCCGAGCAGGATGCGCGGTTTGCTCCGGTGGCACGGGTGCCACGGCGCTCGACTTTCCGCCGCCCCCGTGACGCGCAGCGCTCGTGCAACTTGAAAATGCCACAACTTGCCTTCCCGATGGCGTTGACGCTTGATGCGAACCGGACCATTTCGGGAGATGACGATGCGCGCGATTATCCGGGCGGCGATCCTTGCCGCGATCATGGTGTTGGGACTATCGGCCGTTCCAGCCGGGGCGCAGCAATTCAATTTTCCCGAACGGGTTGGCGGAGCAACCAAGGAATTCCGCAGCGGGACCGACGAACGCGGCGGGGGCTACTACGTGCGTTACTGGGAGGCCGGAGCGCGCTACGACGTTTTTGTCTATGACGCCACCTTCGTTCCGGGGCCGGCCGGCCCGCGGCAACAGCTTGCCACTGTCGTTCATGCGCTTCGCCTGATGAAGAGCGTCGGCTCGGTACAGTCCTTCCGGCAGGGCAAGGGATCAACGATCGCCAGCAAGCTCGGCCGGTTCACCTGCATGACGCTCGAGATCGAGCGCGAGCCCGGCAATTGGGAGGACAGCCTTGCCTGCGCCACGTCGATGAATGGGTTCTTCGTCAAGCTGCGCGCCAGCGGCCCGGCAAAGACCGGCGTCGTCGGCCGCGCCCGTGCCTTCCTTCCGGCCATCGCGGCGGCGATGTGAATGCGGATCCCGGCCTGCCGCGCGACCATTCGCGACAGCGCTCCGGGCAGGCGACCCCGACCCCCTCGCTGTCGCTCGGGACCTCCCCCCTAAAGGGGAGGCAGTCGAGATCGACGCTGGCGAGGCGCGTGATGCCGCCCCGGTTTCGGTCCGCTTTTTTTGGGGAGGGAGGCGCCGAAGGCGTCGGGTGGGGTGGGTTGCCCCGAGATCCAGCGCCTGTATTCGCTCGCCGTGAAGCGTTTCGCTCGCCATGGCACGACTCCAACGCCTGTTCCCGCCGTAACAGCGGCGGGGCGGGGTGGTGGGCATGATCATCCCATCAGACGCGGCCCAGCAACGAGGCCGCCGCACTTGGGAGATCACGACAATGGCCACCTACCGCACCATCTACGGCACCCTGTTCAACGACGAAATCTATGGCGACCAGCGCGCCGACCGGATCTACGGGCATACCGGCGACGACATCATCTATGGGCAGGACAATAACGACTCGCTGATCGGCGGCTTTGGCGACGATCAGCTGCATGGCGACGCCGGTAATGACTTTCTGAATGGCGAGTGGGGCCGGGATTTCCTCTTCGGCGGCGAGGGCAACGACATCCTGAAGGGTGGCGACGACAATGACGAGCTTGATGGCGGCATCGGCAACGATACGCTCTACGGTGAAAGCGGCGACGATCTGCTCGACGGCGGCAACGACCAGGACACGCTCGATGGCGGCAGCGGCAATGACCGGCTGTTCGGCGGCGCCGGCAACGACCGGCTGAAGGGCGGCGAAGGCGACGACGAACTGAATGGCGGCACCGGTAACGACGTCATCAGCGACTTTCGCGGCAGCAACCGGGTCGACGGTTTTTCCGGCTTCGACAGGTTCGATTTCGGCGGCACCAACAGCCACTCGTCGGTGGTGATCGACCTGCAGCGCTCCGGCTTCGATCAGGTCAAGTACGCGGTCGACGGCATCGTCAAGGCCAGCGCCTCGGTGACGGGGATCGAGGAATTCATCGGCACCGGCGGCAACGACACGATGAAGGGATCGAGCGGCGTCAATCATTTCGGCGGCGGCAATGGCAATGATCTGATCGTCGGCCGGGGCGGCGCCGACGTGCTGACCGGCGGCTACGGCATCGACACGTTCCGGTTCGAGAGCGTGTCGGACGCGCCGGTAGGGACCGCGAGCGAGACCATTCGCGATTTCGAGGTTGGGCTCGACGTGATCGATCTGGCGGCGATCGACGCCAACACCCAGGTCAGCGGCAACCAGTCGTTCCACATCGTCGACCACTTCACCGGCGCGGCCGGCGAACTGGACCTCGTCTCGCTCACCGTTGACGGCGTGCGCCACACCTACATCTACGGCGACGTCAACGGTGACGCGCGGGCGGATTTCCAGATCTACGCCCAGCACCAGTACAACGCCGCCATGACCGACGCGAGCTTCCTGTTCTGATCCGTTCCGTCCTCTCCCAAGGACCACCTTGCCGCCATCGCGACACCGCGATGGCGGTTTTTTGGGTTGGGCCGGACCGGCGCGTCACATCGTCAGGCGGTACTTGACGAAGCCGTCGCCGCCGTCGCCGGCGGGATCGAGCTTCAGGCCTTCGGGCTTCAGCGCGGCGCCGCCGGGGCCGGTGACGAAGGTGACGTTGGCGCTCGCCGGCCAGGGCTTGAAGCTCCAGTTGCCGTCGGCGGTCGGGTTCACCGACTTCAGTTCGACCAGATAGCGCAGGATGACGTCGCGGTTGAGGTCGGGCGCCTCGATCACCGTGGTCTTGCCGTTGGCGCCGGGGAAATTGCCGCCGCCGCCGGAGCGGTAGTTGTTGGTGGCGATGAGGAAGTCCTGATTGTCGTCGATGGGCTTGCCGTTGAAGGCGAGGTCGACGATGCGATGGGCGTCGGTGGCGGCGAGCTTGCCGTCCTTGTCGTAGCGCGAGGCCTGGGTGACGTCGATCTTGTAGGTGACGCCGTCGATGATGTCGAAGTTGTAGCTGGGGAAGCTCTGGTCGATCAGCTGCTGTTCGTCGGCCTTGGCCGGGTCGATGCGATTGAAGATGCCGGCGGAGCGCTCCAGCCATTCGCGCACCTCGGCGCCCTTGACCTTCACGACGCGGACGGTGTTGGGGAAGATGTAGATGTCGGCGAGGTTCTTGATGGCGATCGGGCCGGGCTTGATGTCGGTATAGGCCTGCGGGCCGCCGCGACCGCCGGCCTTGAACGGAGCCGCCGCCGACAGGATCGGCAAGCCGGCGAGCGGGGTGCCCTCGACCAGCTTGCGGATGTACCAGACCTGGGCGTTGGAGACGATCTGCACCGACGGATCGTCGGCGACGAGGGCGTAGTAGGACGAGATCGGCGCCTTGGTCTCGGAGACGGGGCGGCGGACATAGGCGAGCGTGGCGTCGTGATCGGCCTGGACGGCGGCCATGACGTCCTTGTCGGCGTCGGCCTTGGGCACGACCTTGCGGTCGACGCGGTCGTAGATCGACCGCAGCTCGACCTTGGCCTTGTCGACCTTCCAGCCGGCCGGACCCTTGACGATGGCAAGGTCGATAAGGCCGAGGTGGGAACCCCAGAAGCCGGGCTGGATCGCCGGCTTGCCGTGGAGGGTGCCGGCCTTGTTGTCGATGCCGTCAATGCCGTCGAACGACTTGTGGCCGGGGAAGGTGAGGTGCTGGTGGCCGGTGATGATGGCATCGATGCCGTCGACCTTGGCCAGATGCAGCGCGGCGTTTTCCTCGCCGCCGGCGCGGGCGCCGCCGGCAATGCCGGAGTGACAGAGGGCGACGACGATCTCGGCGCCGGCCTTCTTCAGGTCGGGGACGTGGCGGGCGGCGGCATCGACGATATCGACCGAGGTCAGCTTGCCGTCGAGATTGCTCTTGTCCCACTGGACGATCTGCGGCGGGACGAAGCCGATGACGCCGACCTTGATCGGATGGCTGGCGCCGGCATCGTCGACGATGGTGCGCTCGAGGATCAGCCAGGGCTTGATCAGGGTGGAGCCGTCGGGCTTCACCGCGTTGGCGCAGACGAAGGGGAACCTGGCGGCGGCAAGGCCGGCGGCGAGGAAGTCGAGGCCATAGTTGAATTCGTGATTGCCGAGGGTGCCGCAATCGTAGCCGACGGCATTCATGGCGGCGACCATCGGATGGGTCGTGCCGGGCTTCAGGCCCTTTTCATAGGCCATGTAGTCGCCGAGCGGGCTGCCCTGGATGAAGTCGCCATTGTCGAAGACGAGGGCGTTCTTTGCCTCGGCGCGGGCGGCGCGGACGAGCGTCATGGTCTTGGCGAGGCCGACGGTATCGTCGGGTGCGTCGCGCAGGTAGTCGTAGGCGAAGACGTTGACGTGAAGGTCGGTCGTCGCCATCAGCCGCAGCTGGGCGCTCGGCATGGTCTGGGCAAGGGCGCCGGGGGCGATCGCCAACAGGGCGGCGGCGGCCGTGCCGGACCGCAGCACGGCACGGCGCGTCAGTCGGCTCGAAATCGATGTCTGATCGCTCATCTTCTCGCTCCTCGGGCTTTGTCCTTGCGCCCCGGTGCTTCATGGCCCGGGGGATCGGTGTCTGGTCGCTGGTTCGGTGCCTTGCGGTCGGCATGGCAGGGCTGCGGGGGCGCGGCACCGCTCGGCCCGGTGCAACGGCCGCTCGACCGGCAATGCGGCTGCCGCATCAACCATTCGGAAACCATAAACCGGCAAAGTGATCCGAACCACCCCCCGGAACATCGGGTGTCGAGGAGTCAGCAGTATGACGGGTTTCACCGCGCGCATGTCGAAGTTCCTGGCCGCCGGCGCGGTCCTGTCCGGACTTGCCGTTCCGGCGCTGGCCGGCAGCGCCGAGGTGGACGCCACCTATTCGGCGACGCTGGCCGGCCTGCCGATCGGCACGGGATCGCTTGGATACTCGCTGAGGGGCGATGATTACCGCGCCAGTCTCGATGCGCGGATTTCCGGGTTCGGCAAGCTGTTCACCTCGCGGGTAGCCAAGGCCGAGAGCGAGGGGAAGTTCGGCAATGACCGGGCCAATGCCCGCACCTATTCGCTCGACATCCAGGGCGGCGGCATTCCCAATTATGTGCGGATGGCGATGACCAACGGCGCGGTCACCGGCATTGACGCCAGCGAGGTGCGGCTGCCGGGCTGGGACAACCGGGTGCCGCTGACGCCGGCGCACAAGAAGGGCGTGATCGACCCGCTGGCCGGGTTCATGATCAAGGTCGATGCCGGCAAGGATCCGTTCGCCAAGGACAATTGCCAGCGGGTGCAGCAGGTTTTCGACGGCCGGGTGCGCTACGACCTGCGGCTGGTCTATGGCGCCACCAGCGAGGTCAAGGGCTCGTCGGGGTCCTATGCCGGCAAGGCGCTGATCTGCGCCGTCGGCTACAAGCCGATCGCCGGGTTCCGGCACCTGACCGAGGAAGAGCGCAAGTTCGAGGAATCGATCGAGTTCTCGATCTGGTTCGTGCCGGTCGGCGACACTGGCGTGATGCTGCCGCACCGGGTGCTGGTGGGGACGCCGGTGGGGCTTTTGATCGTCAAGGCCGATCGCTTCATGATCCGCGCCGATGGCGGCGACATCACCGCGTCGATCCCGACGAAGAAGTGATACGACCGGGCATCGAATATGACCGACGGTTTTCCTGACGCGACTTTCTCATGGCTCTGATGCAGATGAGACATTCGCGTGTCCCCGGGGGACGGGCGCGTCAGCGCCCTCGGCCTCCGGCATGACGCGGCGGGTCGCCGGGGGCATCCGATTGTTCAAGGCCAATGGCGGCAGCCCGGATCGGGCTTGCCGCCATTGGTGTTTCAAGGCGGGGGCGTTTCGAGGCGGGCGCGGGGCGCGAACTGGTCGGCGCGGCTGTCGGTGAGAGGCGCGGGCTCAGGTCTTGGGCTTGGGCTTCGTCGCCGGCGCCAGCGGCGGCAGCAGTTGCGGCTTGGCGGTGGTGGCGGTCTTGCCGGCGGCCGGCTTGGCGGGCGCGGCGACGGGCGGCTTCACCTCGGTCGCGGCCTTTTTCTGGGCCGGCGTCAGCGCCGGCAACGGTTTGGCCGGGGGCGGGGTTGTCGCCGCCGGCGCGGCCAGCGCAGCCGACTTCGGCTTGGGCGGGACGGCAACCGGCGAGGCGCCGGCATTCCACTGCATCAACGGCTTGGCCGGGGCGGCCTTGGCGTCCTTCACCGGCACGAGGCTGCCGGGCAGGGTGCGAGAGGCGGAAGGCGCCGCGGACGGGACGGGCGGCAGCGCGGCGGCATTGGCGGTCGCGACAGGTTGCGTGCCCATCAGCACCATCGGCTTGCCGTCGGCGGGCTTCAGGCTGTCGACGACACCGGCGCCGGGGCCGGGTCCGGTCGGTGGCAGGGCGCGGGTCGGCATGATCGAGCCGGGAAGGCTTGCGGCCGAGGCGGCGACCGGCGCCACGGCGGCGGCCGGCATGGCGGCCGGATCGGGCAGCACTTGCGGGCGGGCGGCAAAGGCATTGGCGACGGGGGCCGCGGCAACCGGGGCGATGGGGGCAGCCGGGGCGGCGGCGATGGCGGTCGGGCTGGCGCCGTCAGCGCCGCCGATCCAGACCTTGACCGGCTCGCGGGTGCGCTGGCGCGGCGACAGCCAGGAAACGCGCTCGATCTTGATCTTGCGCGGGCCGCTGGCGGCGGCGCCGGCCTTGTAGACCATGCGGCCGTTGTCGTCATACTCGTAGGCGGGGCCGCTCGAGCGCGGCGCCTCGAGCATGGCCTCCTCGCCGACGTCGGTGTTGCGACCGGCGCCGCAGACGAGCGGTTTCATGTTGCGGGGCGGATTGGCGGATTCAGGGCCGCGCGGCATGCGCTCGACGGTCTGGGTGGAGGAGCCGAAGCCCCAACCGCCGCCGTTGAATTCGCCACGGAAGGCGCGGGTGAAGAGTTCGGCCGCCTTCTCGGAGCGTTCGCGGGCATTGCGGGCGCCGAGGATGATGACGCCGAGGCGGCGGCCGCCGCGGGTGGCGGTGGCGACGACATTGAAGCCGGCGGCGCAGATGAAGCCGGTCTTCATGCCGTCGCTACCGGGATAGCGCTCGAGCAGGTGGTTGTGGTTGGGGATCAGCTTCCCGGCGAATTCCAGCGCCTGGATGTCATAGAGGTCCTGGTGCTCGGGGAATTCGTGGATCAGGGCGCGGGCAAGCACGGCCAGGTCGCGGGCGGTGGTGCGCTGGTCGTCGTCCGGCAGGCCATGGGGATTGTCCCAGTAGGAGCCGACCATGCCGAGCTTGCGCGACCAGGCGTTCATCTCCTGGGAAAAGGCCGGCATCGAACCGCTGGCGGCCTCGGCGAGGGCATAGGTGATGTCATTGGCCGACTTGACCATGATCATCTTCAGGGCATTGTCGACGGTCAGCACCGTGCCGACCTTGAGGCCCATCTTCGACGGCGGTTGACGCAGGGCCTCGGCGGAGACGACGACCGGCGAATTCGGGCCGATGCGGCGGGCGCGCATGGCCTGGAAAACGGTATAGGCGGTCATCAGCTTGGTGACGGAAGCCGGGTACCAGGCATGACTGGCGTTCTGCTGGGTCAGCACTTCGCCGCTGCGGACATCGAAGACGAGATAGGCGCCGACATCGACCGAAACCGGACGCGCCAGGGTCTGCACGGGGGCTTCGGTCTCGGCGCGCGCGGGCGCGGTGGCCGTGCCGATGCAAACGGCGAGCAGCGACAGCCCAAGGCTCAAGTGACGCAGACGAGCGGACAAGTACGGCACGCGCAACCTCTCCCGAGGATGGTATCAAGGATGCTGCGCGGAGCGGGACCGCACCGCTTGGACCAGAATCGGCAGTTTGCCCTACCATTCTGTTTATGCAAGCGTTCTTGCCCCGGAAAATCCGGCGTTTCTGTGTCGGAAACGCTGTTCGGACCGGCAATGTTGCCACCGGGGGACAGGTTTGCGGCATGGCGGGCGCCGGCGCGGTGAATTGCCCATGGAATGGGCTTTCCTCGCTGGCGGCTTTCCCTGAAACTGCGGGCGGAACTTGTCGCTGCCTGTCTCCGCCTCCGGGATTGAATTCATCGTCGCATGTTGCACGTCCTGCCGCCCGAGTCCGGTTCGCCGCCCAAGGCCGCGACCATCCAGCGCGCCATCGGCATTGCCGATGTCGGCTTTCGCGACGATGCCGGCGTGACGCGGCTACAGCGGCTCTATCAGGAGGGGCAGGCCAAGGTGCGCCTGCCCAAGCTGCATGGCGAGCCGCCGGTGGCGGTGCTGCTGAACACCGCCGGCGGCATCACCGGCGGCGACCGGTTCAGCTACACGGTGAGCTGGGGCGCGGCGACGTGGGCGACGGCGACGACGCAGGCGGCCGAGCGGGTCTATCGGCGCAGCCACGGTGTCGGGACGGTCGTCAACCGCCTGGTGGTCGAGGCGGGGGCGCGGGCGGAATGGCTGCCGCAGGAAACGATCCTGTTCGATGCCTGCGGGCTTGATCGCAGCCTCGAGATCGAACTGGCCGAGGACGCATCGCTGATCGCGGTCGAGAGCCTGGTCTTCGGCCGCACCGCGTCGGGCGAGCGCGTCGAGCAGGCGACCATCACCGATCGCTGGCGCATCCGGCGGGGCGGGCGGCTCATTCTGGCCGATACGCTGCGGTTCGACGGGCCGGTGGCCCGGGTGCTCGACGGCAAGGCGACCGGCGACGGCGCGGTGGCGACGGCGACGCTGGTGCTGGCCGGTCCGGCCTGGGGCGAGCCGATCGAGAGGGTTCGGGAGCTGATCGCCGATTGCGGCTGCGAGGCCGGCGTCAGCGCCTGGAACGGGCTGACGGTGGCACGGTTGCTTGGGCGCGACGCCGCCATGTTGCGGGCGGCACTTGTTCGGGTGGTGGAGGCGCTGCGCGGCCGGGCGATGCCGAGGGTGTGGTCATGCTGAGCCCGCCCGCGTCCGGCGTTTGCGCGCCTGCCCCGGCGTTTTCCGGTTGGAAGCACCGGACGGGCAGGCTATTTACTCAATTCATGAAATTCGACCGGAGAGATCGCAGATGAACCTGACCCCGCGCGAGAAAGACAAGCTCCTCATCGCCATGGCCGCGATCGTCGCCCGGCGGCGCCTGGAGCGGGGCGTCAAGCTCAACCATCCGGAGGCGATCGCGCTGATCTCGGATTTCGTCATGGAGGGCGCCCGCGACGGCCGCTCGGTTGCCGACCTGATGGAAGCCGGCGCGCATGTGGTCGGGCGGGATCAGGTGATGGACGGCATCGCCGAGATGATCCACGACGTGCAGGTGGAGGCGACGTTTCCGGACGGCACGAAGCTCGTTACCGTGCACAATCCGATCCGCTGAAGCGGGCCGATCCGCTCAGTTATAGTCTTCCGGCAGGATCGGCAACGGCGCGACGGGGATGCCCTCTTCCAGCAGGGCCTCGGCTTCCTCGCGCGTTGCCTGGCCGTGGATGCCCTTCTTCTCGGTCTCGCCGACATGCATCTTGCGGGCTTCCTCGGCGAAGCGCGGGCCGACATTGGTCGAATTTTCCAGCATCTTGTCGCGATAGGTGCGCAGCGCGTCGAGCATGGCCTGGGCGCGCGGATCGACACCGATGTCGGGCGGCGCGGCCGGGCGTTCCGCCGGCTCGGCCGTGACGGCGGGCTCGGGCGGCGCGGCGCCGTGCGCCTTGCGGCTGCCACCGACGGCCGGTGCCATGATCGCCTTGCGCACGTCGGTCTTGCCGCAGACCGGGCACTCGATCAGGTGGCGGGTCGCCTGGGCGTCGAAATCCTCGCTCGAACGGAACCAGCCGTCGAACTCGTGACCATCGGGGCAGACGACCGAGTAGCGGATCATGCTTCCGCCTTTCGTTGCGCCGACAGCCGGAACGGACGGTCATGGGCGAGCGCCGGGATGCGGGCGCGGGCATCGGCCGACAGGGCCGGGTCGATCTCGGCGACGACGACGCCCGGTTCGGAGCCGAGTTCGCCGAGGATGCGGCCCCATGGGTCGACGATCAGGCTGTGGCCATAGGTGCCGCGACCGCTGTCGTGGATGCCGCCTTGGGCCGATGATAGCACGAAACTGCCGGTTTCGATGGCGCGGGCGCGCTGCAGCACATGCCAGTGGGCTTCGCCGGTCGGCACGGTGAAGGCGGCGGGATAGCTGAGGAAGGCGGCACCGGCCTTGGCGAGCCGGCGGGCGAGCTGAGGGAAGCGCAGATCGTAGCAGATGCCCATGCCGAGGCCACCCCAGGGCAGTTCGGCGAGGACGGCGGTCTTGCCGGGGCGGACCTTCTCGGACTCGCGGTGGCTTTCGCCGGTCGGCAGGTCGACGTCGAACATGTGGAGCTTGTCGTAGCGGGCGGCGATGCGGCCATCGGGAGCGATGAGGAAGCCGCGATTGGCGGTGCGGGCCTCGCCGGGCAGGGCGATGGCCAGCGAGCCGATATGCAGCCACAGCCCGAGTTCGGCGGCGACGCGCCGCAGCCGCGCCAGCGTCGGGTCGTCGGCCTCGCCGTGGACGGCGGCGACGAAGGCGGCGCGGTCGGGCTGCATGATGTTGGTGTTTTCCGGCGTCTGGACATAGTCCGCGCCCTCGGCGGCGGCGAGGCGCACCAGGGTCTCGGCCGTCTGCAGATTGGCGGCGACGTCGGCGCCGGAGCGCATCTGCACCAGGGCGGCGCGGAAACTGGCCATGGAGGCTCCTTGAACGTTGGGCATTCCGCGCCGGCCGCGGGGTGAGCGCGGCGAGCGACGCGGTCGCGGGATCAGGGCGCCAGCATCGGATCGAGCTTGCCGGCGGCGTCGAGCGCATGCAGATCATCGCACCCGCCGACATGGGTGTCACCGATGAAGATCTGCGGGAAGGTGTTGCGGCCGGAGCGGGTCATCATCTCGCGCCGCAGGTTCGGCTCGTCGGTGGCGTCCTTCTCCTCGAAGGCGACGCCCTTGCGGGTGAGGAGCGCCTTGGCGCGGGTGCAGTAGCCGCAGCCCTGGCGAGTGTAAATCAGCACGTGGGGCATTGTCGTCTCCGGTGGTCGGTTCGATGCGGCGTCTCCCGGGGGCTGGTTCGCCGCCGGGGTCCGCCGGCGCGGACGTGTGGCGAAAGGCGAATGAAACCATGGGATTGCCGAAGCTGAAGCGGCGGCGGGCCGTCGCAGTCCCTTCATATGGGATCTTCCACCCCGGGGACAACCCGCGAAAAAGTCAGAACATCCACGCTTGTCGCGCCGCCGCGCCGCAGCGCCCGGGCGCAGGCGGCGACGGTGGCGCCGGTGGTCAGCACGTCGTCGACGAGGATCACCCGGCGTCCGGCGATTTCGCCGCGCCGGCGTGCCTCGACCCGGAAGGCGCCGCGAACATTGTCGGCGCGGGCGGGACCGGAGAGGCCGACCTGATGGGCGGTGGCGCGGATGCGCGTCAGGCCTTGCGGCGCGTGGGGAACGGCGGAGATGCCGGAAACGATCGCGGCGAGGGCGGCCGACTGGTTGAAGCGGCGGGCGAACAGGCGCCAGCGGTGCAGGGGCACCGGGACCAACACCGGCGGCGGCTCGCTGGGCTGGGACGCCAGCAGCTCGGCGCCGGCGCGGGCCATGGCGGCGCCCATCAGGCGGGCGACTTCCGGCCGGTCGTTGAACTTGAGGGCATGGACGAGGTCGCGGGCGACCCCGACATGGATGGCGGCGGCGCGGGCGCGGTGGTAGGGCGGCGGATCGGCGATCGCCTGGGCCGACAGCGCGCCGGGGCCGAGATCATGGGCGAAGGGAATGCCGAGCCGGGCGCAATAGGGGCGTTCGATCCACATCACGCGCGACCAGCAGGCGCCGCACAGATGGTGCGGCTCGGTGACCGGGGCGCGGCAGATCTCGCAGACCGGCGGCAGCAGGATATCGAGGGCCTGGCGGCCGA
>JAEULV010000060.1 GCA_016793065.1 Hyphomicrobiaceae bacterium | reverse complement strand
CATCTACTTCAAGAAGGCCCATGTCGGCGTGACCCCGGGCCTCGACAAGTTCATGGCCGAGTACGTTTCCGACAAGGCGCTGGGCACGGAAGGTTACCTCGCCCGCAAGGGTCTCGTGACCCTGCCGAAGGACCAGCTCGCCGCCGAACGCAAGAACGTGACCGACAAGGTCTCGCTCGACGGTTCGAAGCTGAACTGACGCATCAGTCCGGGCCGGCCGCATGGAGACCCCGTGCGGCCGGTTTCGGCTGTTGTCGCGCCTGGTCAAGACGACCGGATCGGCCGGGCCGTTCCGAAGTTGACCGAGGCCCGGCGATGGCCTTCCCATCCGCCCGCGATGCCCGTCGGCGGAACCGAGTGTGCCAGGACAAACGAGATGGCCGTCACCTATATTTCAACCCTGGTCGTATTGATGCTCGTCGGGTTCGGCCTTGGCCGGATGCGGGCACAATCGCTGACCCAGGGTGGTATTCGCCTGCACTCGCTGCCTGACTACCATGGCGCGATGGTTGCCATCGGCATTCTGGTGCCGATGCTTGTGGTCTTTGCCATCGGCGCGCCGTTGACCGGCAAGCTGGCGCAGTCCAACGCGCTCGGGTTCTTCCCCGCCAGCGTCTCGCAGGACGGCTTGCAGGCCGGTGTCGCGCTGCGCGACACGCTGAACCTCGCCGCCGGCAAGCATTCCGGCGCCGCCTCGGCCGAACTGGTCGCCGCCGCCGAAAGCTACAAGCGGACCCTGTCGATCGGCGGCTGGTCGATGCTGCTCGCCGGCATCATCGGCGGCCTCGCCGGCTTCGCCTTCACCTATCGCCAGATCGGCACCGAGTTCCGCGCCCGCAACGTGGTGGAACGGGTGGTCGGCGTGGTGCTGATCGCCGCCGCGACGGTGGCGATCCTGACGACGCTCGGCATCGTGCTGTCGGTGCTGTTCGAATCCTACCGCTTCTTCTTCGATCCGGCGATCACCGGCAAGCCGACCATCACCCAGTTCCTGTTCGGGCTGGAATGGAACCCGCAGGCGGCGATGCGCGCCGATCAGGGCGAGATCGCCACCGCCTACGGCTTTATCCCGCTGCTGGTCGGCAGCCTGCTGATCACCTTCATCGCGATCCTGGTCGCCGGGCCGCTCGGGTTGTTCTGCGCCATCTACCTCGCCGAATATGCCTCGCCGTCGATCCGCGCCACCGCCAAGCCGGTGCTGGAGATCCTCGCTGGCATCCCGACGGTGGTGCTCGGCTTCTTCGCCGCGCTGACTGTCGCGCCGCTGGTGCGCGATCTCGGCTCGGCCGCCGGCCTCGACGTCGCCTCGGAGTCGGCGCTGGCCGCCGGCCTGGTGATGGGCATGATGATCATCCCGTTCATCTCGTCGCTGTCGGACGACGTCATCAACGCCGTGCCGCAGTCGCTGCGCGACGGCGCCTATGCCATGGGCGCGACCAAGTCGGAGACGATCCGGCAGGTGGTGCTGCCGGCGGCGCTGCCGGGCATCGTCTCGGCGTTCATGCTGGCGATCAGCCGCGCCATCGGCGAAACCATGATCGTGGTCATGGCTGCCGGCCTTGCCGCCAACCTGACCTTCAATCCCTTCGACGCGGTGACCACCATCACCGTGCAGATCAAGACCATCCTGGTCGGCGACCAGGAGTTCGACAGCGCCAAGACGCTCGCCGCCTTCGCGCTCGGTCTGTCGCTGTTCTTCGTCACCTTGATGCTGAATTTCGTGGCCCTGCGGGTCGTCCAGAAGTATCGGGAACAATATGACTGATCTCACCGCGGACACGGGCCCCATGCCCATCAGCCGCCCGGACCATGGGTCCGAGGCCGCCCAGCTCAGGCTCCGCGCGCGCCATCGCGCCGAGCGCCGGTTCCGGTCCTATGGCATGATCGCGCTGGCCATCACCTGCCTGTTCGTCGTCGCGGTCATCGGCGACGTGCTGCGGCGCGGCCTGCCGAGCTTCTGGACCCACAGCCTCGTGCTTGACGTGACGGTTCCGACCGACGCGATCTCCGATGCCGACCGGGCCAACCCGCAGGCGGTGCGCGGCATCGACTTCTTCCCGATCACCCGGGATGCGCTGAAGGCGGCGATTCCGGGGATCGAGGGCCGCAATGCCCAGCGGGCGCTGGCGCGACTGATCAGCACCGGCGCCGCCGAGGAACTGGTCGCGACGCTGGTCGCCAAGCCGGACCTGATCGGCAAGCCGGTCAAGACCCGGCTGCTCCTGTCGGATGAAGCCGACATGTACCTGAAGGGGCTCGAGACCCCGATCCGCTCGCGGGTCGACACCAAGGGCGTCGCCACCCCGAGCGCCATTTCCGGCGAGGTTGTCCTCACCGGCGGCGCCGACGACTTCGTCGCCGAGTACAAGACCGCCAAGGACGCGCTGAAGGCCAAGGCGCGCGAGCTGCGCGCCGAGGCTGACCGGGTCGAGCGGCGGGCCGGCGGCAGCGCCGCCGAGCAGGTCAAGCAAATGCGCGACGACGCCGCCGTGTTCGAGGGGCGCGCCGCCAGCACCGCCGCCGAGGCGCTCGACACGGCGCTGCCGAGCATTCTCGTCGCCATCAATGGCGGCGTGGTCAAGCTGACCGAGATCACCCCGTCGTCGGCGAAGGGCGAAACCCTGCTACCGCTCGCCGGCATCGAGCCGGCCAAGCCGGGCGCGTGGAAGGTCGTCACCTACCTGACGCCGGAAGCCAACCGCAAGATCACCGACCAGGAAGTGGCCTTCCTCGAGCGTTTCCGCGAGATCGGCGCAGTCGACAGCCACTTCAACACCCGCTTCTTCACCGCCGGCGACAGCCGCGAGCCGGAACTCGCCGGCATCCGCGGTTCGCTGATGGGCACCGTCCTGACGCTGGCGATCACGCTGGTGCTGGCGCTGTTCTTCGGGGTGATGGCGGCGGTCTATCTTGAGGAATTCGCGCCGCGCAACTGGTTCACCGAGCTGATCGAGATCAACATCAACAATCTCGCCGCCGTGCCGTCGATCGTCTTCGGCCTGCTCGGGCTTGCGGTGTTCCTCAATTTCATCGGCCTGCCGCGTTCGGCTCCGCTCGTCGGCGGTCTGGTGCTGGCGCTGCTGGTGTTGCCGACCATCATCGTCGCCTCGCGGGCGGCGCTGAAGGCGGTGCCGCCGTCGATCCGCGAAGCGGCGCTCGGCATCGGCGCCTCCAAGCAGCAGGCGGTGTTCCACCACGTGCTGCCGCTGGCGATGCCGGGCATCATGACCGGCACCATCATCGGCATGGCCCATGCGCTGGGCGAGACCGCGCCGTTGCTGATGATCGGCATGATTGCCTTCATTGTCGACGTGCCGGGAAGTTTCACCGAGGCCGCGACCGTGCTGCCGGTCCAGATCTATCTCTGGTCCGACCTGCCGGAAGTTGCCTTCCAAGCCAAGACCGCGGGCGCGATCATCGTGCTTCTCGGAGTTTTGTTCGCCATGAACGGCCTTGCGATTTTCCTGCGCAAGAAGTTTGAGCGTCGCTGGTGAGCGGACGCAACGGAGACACCATGAACATGATGGTCGACAACACCGCCGTCACCACAGCCGAACGCGCTCCCAAGGTCATTGCCCGCGGCGTGAACGTCTATTACGGCCCCAAGCACGCGCTGAAGGAAGTGTCGATCGACATTCCCGAGCGCGCCGTCACCGCCTTCATCGGCCCGTCGGGCTGTGGCAAGTCGACGTTCCTGCGCTGCATCAACCGCATGAACGACACGATCTCGTCCTGTCGGGTCGATGGCGAAATCACCCTCGACGGGCTCGACATCTACGATCCCAAGCTCGACGTGGTGCAGTTGCGCGCCCGCGTCGGCATGGTGTTCCAGAAGCCGAACCCGTTCCCGAAGTCCATCTACGAGAACGTCGCGTACGGGCCCCGCATCCACGGCCTGGCCGCGGACCGCGTGGAGCTCGACGAGATCGTCACCACCAGCCTGCGCCGTGCCGGCCTGTGGGAAGAGGTGAAGGACCGGCTCAATCATCCGGGCACGGGCCTCTCGGGAGGCCAGCAGCAGCGGCTGTGCATCGCGCGCACCATCGCCGTGAATCCCGAGGTGATCCTGATGGACGAGCCGTGTTCGGCGCTCGACCCCATCGCCACCGCGCGCATCGAGGACCTCAT
>JAEULV010000143.1 GCA_016793065.1 Hyphomicrobiaceae bacterium | reverse complement strand
TCGAGCACCAACACCTGCGGCTCGAGCGTCAGGCAGCGCGCGATGGCGATGCGCTGGCGCTGGCCGCCGCTGAACTCGTGCGGGTACTTGACGAAGGCGCTTGCCGCGTCGAGGCCGACGCGTTCGAGGATCGCCCGCGCGCGCGCCTCGCGCTCGGCGTTGCTGCTGCCGATGCCGTGGATCGCCATCGGCTCGACGAGCGTCTGGCCGATCGCGAAGCGCGGGTTGAGCGAGGCATAGGGGTTCTGGAACACGATCTGGATGCGCCGGCGCATCGGCAGCCAGGCCTTGCGGTCGAGCGCCAGCAGGTCGCGGCCGTCGAACAGCACCTGGCCGCCGGCCGGGCCGCCGTTGGGTTCGTGCAGGCGCAGCAGGGTCAGCCCCATCGTCGTCTTGCCCGAGCCCGACTCGCCGACCACGCCCAGCGTGTGGCCGCGGCGCAGCGAAAAGCTCACGCCGGCGCCGCTGCGCCCGACGGCGCGGAACTCGCTGCGGCCGAAGACGCCGCGGCGCAGCCAGAAGCTTTTTGTCAGCGCACGGGCCTCGATGACGACCGGCGCCTGCGGGTCCTTGGGCTTGCCCGCGGCGGCGGCGGCCGCGCCGGCGATGTGCTCGTCGATGACCATCAGCCGCGCGCTGCGCTGCGCCAGCGTCGGCCGGCAGGCGAGCAGCGCTTTCGTATAAGCGTCGCGCGGGCGCTCGAAGATGTCGGCGACCTCCCCCTGCTCGCGCACCTGGCCTTCGCGCATCACGACGACGCGGTCGGCGATCTCGCCGACGACGCCCAGGTCGTGGCTGATGAAGAGCATGCTCATGCGCCGCGTCGCCTTGAGGCCGGCGAGCAGTTCCATGATCTGGCGCTGGATCGTCACGTCGAGCGCCGTCGTCGGCTCGTCGGCGATCAGCAGCTTCGGCTCGCAGGCGATCGCCATGGCGATCATCACCCGCTGGCTCATGCCGCCCGACAGCTGGTGCGGAAACGCCGACAGCCGTCGCTCCGGATCCGGAATGCCCACCGCCGACAACAGCTCGATCGACCGCGCCTTGCGGGCGGCACGATCAAGCCCGAGATGCGTCGCCAGCACCTCGCCGATCTGGAACCCGACGGTGAAGCACGGATTGAGCGACGACATCGGCTCCTGAAAGATCATCGCCATGTCCTTGCCGACGATGGCGCGCCGCGCCTTCGCCGACATCGTCAGCATGTCGCGCCCGCCAAACGTCAACCGGTCGGCGCTGACATGGGCGGTGCGCGGCAGCAACCCCATCACCGCCAGCATCGACACCGACTTGCCCGAGCCGGACTCCCCGACGATCGAGACGATCTCGCCGGTGTCCACCGTCAGCGACACCCGGTCGACCGCTCGAAACCGCCCGGAACGGGTCTGGAACTCGACGGTCAGGTTCTGGATTTCAAGCAGCGGCATACGGTTTGTCTTTCGGCCGGGATCCTGATATTTTCAAAGCTGGAAATCGACGAACGGAGCAAGGTTGCTCATGGTCGATTTCCTCGCGCGGAGGTGTTGCCATGGCTGGCGGTCCTATTCGTCCTTTCGTCTGATCAGCTGCGTCGTCATGATATTGGATCCTGACGCGCGCTGTCCCAGGTCGATTTGATAGCTTGAGGCAAATCTTTCGAGCTCGCTCAGCAGATCGAATGCCGCACGCTCCTGCTTCTGCATGAGATCAACCAAGCTTCTCATATATTTCTGCTTTTCGGCCTTGCTCTGCTGTTGAAAGAGCGGATGCCGGATGTCGCTCGTCATGATATTCGTCTGTTGCGCGAGCTTGTAGTACAGAACAACCGGATAGATGATCCGATTGGGCAGTATGGAAATATCGCTCTTGATCGCATCGAAAACGAAATTCGTGTCGTCAGCGGCAGCGAACGGAACATCGTCGTTAAGCGCGTAGGCAACTTCCGCCTCGCTGGTCTGCAACGCCGTCGGATCGAGGCTCGCCGACACCTCGGCATGCAGCGCCGTGACGATGTCGAGCGTCCGGTCGTGGCGCTTGCGCAGCTCCAGCAGCCGCGCGATGCCGTTCGTCAGCACCGCGCCAACCACCACGCCGACAAGCCCGACGAGCCCGGCCTCCATTGGCGCTCACCCCTTCTTCAGCTTCGGGTCGAGCGCATCGCGCAGACCGTCACCCATCAGGTTGATCGACACCACGGTGATCAGGATCGCCAGCCCCGGCAGCGTCACCACATGCGGCGCCCGCTGGATGAACTCGCGCGCCGACGACAGCATCGCCCCCCATTCCGGCGTCGGCGGCTGGGCGCCGAGACCGAGGAAGCCGAGCGCCGCCGCCTCGAGGATCGCATCGGAAATCCCCAGTGCCGCCTGCACGATCAGCGGCGCGAAGCAGTTCGGCAGCACCGTGACGAAGGCCAGCCGCAACGGCCCGACGCCGGCGACGCGACTGGCGGTCACGTAGTCCTTGGCGGCTTCGGCCATGGCCGTGGCGCGGACGATGCGCACATAGCGCGGCATGTAGACGATCGTCACCGCCGCGATGGTGTTGGTCAGCGACGGGCCGATGATGGCGATGATCACGATCGCCAGCACCAGGCTCGGCACCGACATGATCAGATCCATCAGCCGCGAGATGATCGTGTCGACGAGCCCGCCCATAAAGGCCGAGGCAAGCCCGAGGCAGACGCCGACGGCAAGCGACACCGACACCACGGCAAAGCCGATGAACAGCGAATAGCGCGCGCCGTGAATGATGCGCGAGGCGAGGTCGCGGCCGACCTCGTCGGTGCCGAGCGGGAACATCCACAGCCCGTTGCTCGCCCACACCGGTGGACGCAGCACATGGTCGCGATACTGCTCCATCGGATTGTGCGGTGCGACCACATCGGCCAGCGCCGCGATCACCAGCACGAACACGATCACCGCCAGACCGGCGACGGCGCCGCGGTTGATGGCGAAATCGGCCCACAGATTGCGCCAGGGGCTGGCCACCGGCGTGACATCGGGAGTGGCGGTCGTAAGGTCAGCGGCCATGACGGATCCGGGGGTTGATGGCGGCGTTGAGAACGTCGACCGACATGTTGACAAGCACCAGCAGCACGGAAATCAGCAGCACGCCGCCCTGCAATGCGGGATAGTCGCGCCGGAAGATCGACTCGATCAGCCATTTGCCGACGCCGGGCCAGGCGAAGATCGTCTCGGTCATCACCGCGCCGGCCAGCAGCGTGCCGCCCTGCAGGCCGATGGTGGTGACGACCGGAATCAGCGCATTGCGCAGCGCATGCAGGCCGATCACCCGGAACGGCGACAAACCCTTGGCCCGCGCGGTGCGGACATAGTCCTCCTCCAGCACCTCGAGCATCGACGACCGCGTCATCCGCGCGATCGCCGCCAGCGGGATCGTGCCGAGCACGATCGACGGCAGCACCAGATGCGACAGCGCCGACGACACCGCCCCCTCCTGGCCGGAGAGCCAGCCGTCGATGGTCATGAAGCCGGTGACCGGCTCGAAATAATAGAGAAGGTCGATGCGGCCCGACACCGGCAGCAGGTCGAGCTGCACCGAGAACATCAGCACCAGCAACAAGCCCCACCAGAACACCGGCATCGAATAGCCGAACAGCGCGATGCCCATCAGCGCCTGATCGAAGATCGACCCGCGCTTCACCGCCGCGAGCACGCCGAACGGCACGCTGAAGACGACCGCGAACAGCATGGCGAAGAACGACAGTTCCAGCGTCGCCGGAAACAGCGTCAGGAACTCCTTCAGCACCGGCTCCTTGGTGACGATGGAGATGCCGAAATCGCCCTGCAGCAGGCTGCCCATGTAGTCGCCGAACTGCTGCCAGATCGGCCGGTCGAGGCCAAGCTCGTGCCGGAATTGCGCCAGCCGCTCGGGCGAGATCCCGCGTTCGCCGGTGCGCACCTCCACCGGATCGCCCGGCACCAGCCGCACCGCGACGAACGTGAGAAACATCAACGCCAGCAGCGTCGGAATGGTCAGCGCCAGGCGCCGGAGAATGAAAGCGAGCATGGGGATCCGAAGTTTGGGCGGCGGCGGAGACGGGAGATC
>JAEULV010000140.1 GCA_016793065.1 Hyphomicrobiaceae bacterium | reverse complement strand
CGCCTGTCGGCTTCCCGACAATGGCGTCGGGGGTGACAGTCGGGGGTCATGATGCTCAAGGACAAGATCGCGGACGTCTTTCACGAGCCGGGTTGCGAGAAGAACCAGGCGAAGACCGAGAAGGACCGCAAGAAGGGCTGTTCCAAGCCTTTGACGCCCGGCGCCGCCGCCGGCGGTTGCGCCTTCGACGGCGCCAAGATCGCGCTGCAGCCGATCACCGACGTCGCGCATCTGGTGCACGGGCCGCTCGCCTGCGAAGGCAATGGCTGGGACAACCGTCACGCCGCCTCTTCCGGATCCGACCTCTATCGTGTCGGATTCACGACCGACATTTCCGAAGTCGACATCGTCATGGGCCAGGCGGAAAAGCGGCTCTACAAGGCGATCCGCGAGATCATCGAGCGGCACGATCCGCCGGCGGTGTTCGTCTATTCGACCTGCGTCACGGCGCTGATCGGCGACGACATCGAGGCGGTGTGCCGGCACGCTTCGGACAAGTTCGGCAAGCCGGTCATCCCGATCAACGCGCCGGGCTTCGTCGGCTCGAAGAACCTTGGCAACAAGCTCGCCGGCGAGGCGCTGCTCGATCATGTGATCGGCACCGAGGAGCCGGAGGAGACCAGCCCCTACGACGTCAACATCCTCGGCGAATACAATCTGGTCGGCGAATTGTGGCAGGTGAAGCCGCTGTTCGACGAGATCGGCATCCGGCTGAAGGCCTGCATCACCGGCGACGCCAAGTACAAGGACGTGGCGAGCTGCCACCGCGCCCGCGTCAACATGATGGTGTGCTCGGCGGCGCTGATCAACATCGCCCGCAAGATGGAAGAGCGCTACGGCATTCCGTATTTCGAGGGCTCGTTCTACGGCATCGAGGACACCTCGATGGCGATCCGGACGCTGGCGAAGATGCTGGTGGATCGCGGCGCGCCGGCGGAGCTGCTCGACCGGGCCAATGTGGTGATCGCCCGCGAGGAGGCGCGCGTCGCCGAGCGGATGGCGGCCTATACGCCGGTGCTCAAGGGCAAGCGGGTGCTGCTCTACACCGGCGGCGTCAAGTCGTGGTCGGTGGTGTCGGCGCTGATGGAAATGGGCATGGAGATCACCGGCACCTCGGTGCGCAAGTCCACCGACGAGGACAAGGCGCGCATCAAGGAAATCATGCACGACGATCCGCACGTGTTCGAGGCGATCCCGCCGCGCGAGATGTACCGGATGCTGAAGGACGGCGAGGCCGACATCATGCTGTCGGGCGGGCGCACCCAGTTCATCGCGCTGAAGGCACGGGTGCCGTGGCTCGACATCAACCAGGAGCGCCACCACGCCTATGCCGGCTATGACGGCATGGTCGAACTGGTGCGGCAGCTGGCGCTGGCGATCGGCAACCCGGTGTGGGACCGCATCCGCGTGCCGGCGCCGTGGGACGAGGGGGCGGCCAGCGCCGAGGCGTTGTTCGGCGGCGCGGTGACGGCGGTGACGCCGGACGACGATGCCGCCTGGCCGGAGCCGGTGCATCACCGCAAGAAGTTTGCCGGCCTCGACGCCTTCGACGCCGAGGAGTGCTGAGCCATGGCCCGCATCGTCCACGCCACCCGCGCCCATTCCGCCATGCCGATGAAGTCGTCGACGCCGCTCGGCGCGGCGCTGGCCTATCTTGGGGTCGACGGCGCCATTCCGCTGTTCCACGGCTCGCAGGGCTGCACCTCCTTCGCGCTGGTGCTGATGGTGCGCCATTTCAAGGAATCGATCCCGCTGCAGACGACGGCGATGAACGAGGTGTCGACGATCCTCGGCGGCGCCGATCACGTGGAGGAGGCGATCCTCAACCTGAAGAACCGGGTGAAGCCGCGGCTGATCGGCATTGCCTCGACGGCGCTGACCGAAACGCGCGGCGAGGACATGGCCGGCGACCTGCGGCTGATCAAGGAGCGCCGGCGCGAGGAGATCGGCGACACGCGCATCGTCTATGCCTCGACGCCGGATTTCGACGGCGCCATCGAGGACGGCTGGTCGCGGGCGGTGTCGGCGCTGATCGACGGGCTGGTGGCGCCGCGCAATCCGCGTCTCGTCACCCTGCGGCAGATCAACATCCTCACCGGCGTGCACCAGACGCCGGGCGACATCGACGAGATCCGCGACATCGTCGAGGCGTTCGGGCTGAAGCCGATCATCGTTCCCGACATCTCGGGCTCGCTCGACGGCCATGTGCCGGAGACCTGGGTCGGCACCTCGCTCGGCGGGGCTAAGGTGGAGGACATCGAGCGGATGGGCCGGTCGATGCACACGATCGCGATCGGTGAGCACATGCGCGGTCCGGCCCGCAAGCTGGAAGAGCGCACCGGCGTCGACTTCACGCTGTTCCCGAGCCTGACCGGGCTCGAAGCCAATGACCGGCTGATGGTGCTGCTGTCGAGCCTGTCGGGCAAGTCGGTGCCGACGCGGCTGAAGCGGCGGCGCTCGCAGCTCGTCGACGCGATGATGGACTGCCACTTCTATTTCGGCGGCAAGAAGGTGGCGATCGGCGCCGATCCGGACCTGCTGTGCGCGCTCGCCGGAGTGTTCACCGGGCTCGGGGCCGAGCTGGTCGCTGCCGTCAGCACCACCGGCAACTCGCCGCTGCTCGCCGGCCTGCCGTGCGCCGAGGTCGAGATCGGCGACATCCAGTCGCTGGAGGACCGGGCCGCCGCCGGCGGCGCCGAACTGCTGGTCACCAATGCCCATGGCCGGATGTCGGCGGACAAGCTCGGCATCCCGTTGTGGCGGGTGGGCTTTCCGATCTTCGACCGGCTCGGCTCGGCCCACCGGGTCAGCGTCGGCTATGTCGGCACGCGCGATCTGCTGTTCGAGATCGCCAATGTCTTCATCGGGGCGATGCACGCCCATCGGCCGGAGGACTTCCTGCCGGAGCCGCTTCTCACCACCACCACCGACGCGATTCTGGGAGGTCACGGCCATGCTCGCGCGCCGGCTCAAGCTCATTGACGACGGGGATAGCACGATGACCACCGACAGCAGCGGGCCGCGACTGAAGATCGCGATTGCCACCCAGGACATGGAGTGGATGAACGCCCATTTCGGCTCGGCCAAGAAATTCGCGGTGTATGAGGTGACGCCGGCCGAGTCGAAGTTCATCGAGGCGTTCGGCTTCGGCGACGTTTCCGACGAGAGCGGCGCCCACAAGACCGAGGGCGACGACCGCATCACGCCGAAGGTCGACGCGCTGACGGGCTGCAACCTGCTGTTCGTGCTGGCGATCGGCGGGCCGGCCGCCGCCAAGGTCGTTTCCGCCAAGATCCACCCGGTGAAGCTGACGAAGCCGGAACCGATCGCCGACGTCATCGCCAAGGTGCAGGCGATGATGACCGGCAACCCGCCGCCATGGCTGCGCAAGGTGATGGGCGCCACCGCGCCGGCGCGCGACATGGCCTTCCTCGACGACTGATTTTCCCGCTTGAAAAGGGTGCTTCCATGACTTTGGCCGAACCGACCACCGCCGTCGACCCGATGACCTCACCATTCATGAAGGTGCTGGTGGCGCTGCAGCGCGCCGAGGATGCCTATGGCGTCTGGGAAGGCAAGAGCGACGCCGAACTGCTGAGGGACTTCATCGTCACCAAGGAGCAGCGGCGCGAGATCCCGATCATCAGCGATCCGGATCCGGACGTGCTGGCGCGGGTCGAGAAGTTCTACCAGGCCGTCGGCCTGACGATCGAGCGCGTCACCGGGCTGATGGCGTCGCCGATGATGAAGATGAGCCACGAGGGCTTCGGCCGGGTCGTGCTGACCACGGGCAAGCTGGTGGTCTACTCGAAGTCGCTGCGCGATGTGCACCGCTTCGGCTTCGACGATCTCGCCAAGCTGTCGTCCGAGGGCATGAAGGCCGTCGACAAGGCGGCCGAGACCATCGCCACCTATCCGGAGGTCGCGGCGGCCTGAGGGCCGGCCGACGACACCGCATTTCGTCCGGGCCCGACCGGCCTGGACCACGCCTGATCGAAAGCGCCGAGGAAACCATGTCCGACGTCGAAACCCTGAAGGCCGAAATCCGCAAGCTTTCGGCCAAGGCGACCAACGCCAAGATGAACCTGCACGATCTGTCGGAGGAACTGCCGGTCAACTGGCAGTCGATCATGACCGTCGCCCAGGCCACCCACGATGCCTTTGCCGCGCTCGAAGCCGCGCGCAAGGCGCTGAAGGCCGCCGAGGCCACTGCCTGACCGGCACACCCGCTCCCGTTTCGAAAGGAACCGCAATGTCCTTTTCCACCCGCGACGGCTCCGACTGGATGCCGGTCTACCTCACCCAGATCAACGGCGAAACCTGCATCGGCTGCGGTCGCTGCTACAAGGTCTGCTCGCGCGATGTCATGCATCTCTACGGCGTCGACGAGGAAAATCAGGTCCTCGGCGTCGTATCCGAGGACGATGACGACGATTTCGACGGCGAGCTGAACCGCAAGATCATGCTGGTCGACAATGCCGGCGCCTGCATCGGCTGCGGCGCCTGCGCCCGCGTCTGCCCGAAGAACTGCCAGACCCACGTGCCGGCCGACAAGCTGGCGGCGTGAGCGGACGACCAGGCGGCGCCCGCCGGCGCCGCCGCACTCGCGGCGTCATGCCGCCGGCTTCGACCGCGGCGCGCCGGCGACCCGAGCCAGCAACCTGACCAGCGGCCCGAACAGGAGCAAAGCGATGACACCTTCCGCTGTCTATGCCTGGTTGATGTCAGGGGCCAACGGCTCCGCCTGCGACGGGTTCGACGCGCATGTGATCGCCTCGATCCTGTCGGTGGCGTTGATCGAGGCCCGGCAGGAGGCCGCGCCGGTCAGCGAACGGGTGGGGTTGTCGGGCAGCGACCTGGCGCGGTTGACCGGCGAGCTGTTCCCGCATGCCGCCGGCAATTTCGCCCGGATCAGCGACGAGGCGCTTGCCGCCGACGACGAGCGCGAGCAGGTGCGCGACCTTCTGCTGGTGAACCGCACCGGCGCCACCGAGATCGAAATCCCGCTGGCGTCAATGCTGGCGGCGCGGGCGATGCGCCCGGATCACCTGTGGCAGGATCTCGGCCTGCGCAACCGGCGCGAACTCGGCTGGCTGATGAGCCGGCATTTCGAACCGATCGCGGCCCGCAACACGTCCGACATGAAGTGGAAGAAGTTCCTGTACCGTCAGCTGTGCGAGGCGGAAGGGTTCACGCTGTGCACGGCGCCGAGCTGCGCCGAGTGCCAAGATTTCGACGCATGCTTTGGCGCCGAGGATGGCGAGAGCCGGATGGCGACGCTGCGGCGCGATGTCGATCGGACCGGCGCCTCGGCGATCGCGGCCGAGTAGGCTCGCCTCAGGGCGACGGCGCCAGCAGCGACCTGCCGAGGCGGGTGACGCTGTCGTCCATCCGCCGCCAGCCGCCAAGGTGATGGGCGCGGAAGCGATAGAGCAGCGTCAGGCCGAGGCCGATCTCCAGTTCGCGCAGGCAGCTGGCCGGCGCCGTGGTGGTCTCGGCGGGAAAGCAGCGGGCGACGAAGGGGCTGGTCGATCCGGCCTCGAAATAGACGGTTTCGCCATCATAGCCCGAACCCGCCGCCATGGTGCGGCCGATGAGCCCGTCGGGGCCGGCGATCGGCGCGCCGGTGAAGTGGCGCTGATAGACGGCGGCGAGGCGAACGACCACGTTCGGCCCCTCCTCGCGCGGGGTGATGGCGATGAAGACCAGCGGCGAGGTGGCGCTGGTGTCGCTGAAATCGGCCTCGCGCTCGGCGCTGAAGCCGGAGAGATCGGGCAGCACGGCGAAGAGATCGAGGCGCGGCAGGCGGCCGCCGCGACGCTGATCGGAAAAGCGGATGTAATTGGCGGGAACCCGCAGCGCCTCGCCGAGAATGTCGACGCGCACCACATCGCGGGCGCTGGTCACCTTCTGGCCGATCAACGGCTGGAACACCGGCATCAACACTCGATCGACCACCCAGATGCCGAGCATGACGACGAAGCTGAGCGCGACCAGCACCAGCGGCCAGCGTCGCGGCGGCGTCTCGGGTTGCGTCATGCGTTTTTCTCCTCGGCGCTCGAGCAAGGACCCATCCCCAGGCCAAGCCATTGATCTATCGACGCGACCCATCCGACTCACGAGGCACGTTTACCAAGAATTAACATATCGGGGCCGCGTCACCGCCCGGGATGCAGACATCGGCGCCGGGGCAGGCTATAAGATTAACACTTCGTTAACGATTGCACGTCGAGGCGGTCCATGTTGCACGAGTTGCTCGTAGCTTTCTATTGCGCGGCCTGCGGGTTCGTCGCCGCCGGCATTTTCGGCAGCTTCTACCAGCTGATCACCGACAAGCCGGTCAAGTTCGCGGTGTCGCTGGAGACGACGCTGTCGGGCATGCGCGATGTGCTGATCGTCAGCTTCTGCGGTCCGTTCATCATCATGCGCAATGCCATCAAGGCACGGCTGATCGAGCGCCGGCCGATGGGCTGGCTGGTCGCCTCCTCGGTGATCGCCCTGACCTGGTCGACCTGCTCGGGCATCGTGGTAATGCAGTTCCTGCTCGCCGCGCGCGCCGGCTTCTGATCGCGAGGGTGCCATGCCGATCTACGCACTCGACGAGGCCGTGCCGGCGTTTCCCGAGAGCGGCGCCTATTGGGTGGCGCCGTCGGCGGTGCTGGTCGGGCGGGTGCGGCTGCTGAGCGACGCCAGCGTCTGGTTCGGCGCGGTGCTGCGCGGCGACAACGAGTGGATCGAGATCGGCGAGCGATCCAATGTGCAGGACATGGCGATGCTGCACACCGACATGGGCTATCCGATGATCATCGGCGCCGATGTCACCATCGGCCACAAGGCGATCCTGCACGGCTGCAGCGTCGGCGACAATTCGCTGATCGGCATGGGCGCCACCTTGCTCAACGGCGTCAAGATCGGCCGCAACTCCATCGTCGGCGCCAATGCGCTGGTGACCGAGGGCAAGGAATTTCCCGACAATTCGCTGATCGTCGGCACGCCGGCCAAGGCGATCCGCACGCTCGACGAGGCCGCCGTCGCCCGGCTGAAGGCATCCGCCGCCGGCTATGTCGCCAATCACCGCCGCTTCAAGGCCGGAATGCGCGAGATCTGAGCGGCTCTCGGCGCTCCACGGGGCGCAGCTTCACGGGGCCGCCGCGCGCCCCCCCTCCCCCTGCCCTTCGCTATCCGGATCACGCCGTCTGGGCGCGACCGTTGCCGGTGACGCGGCGCTCGGCATGTTCGCCGGCGCGGGCGCCGGGGCGATAGACGCCGTCGGCGCTCATCATCGGCGAATCCCGGCGCGGCGTCCGGGCAGAGCCGCCGCCCATGTCATCGAGGATAATCGTCGCGGCGCGACGGCCGAAGCCAATCAGCCAGCGGGTCAGCCGGCTGAATTCGGCAAACGACTTGCCGATGTCGGCGTTGGAGTGCAGCAGGATGCGCGAGACGTGGGTGTCGGGCACGCCGGCGGCCTTCAGCAGCACGACATGGGCCTCGCCGGTGGGATCGTTGACCAGCCGCTCGACGAATTCGGTTTCAAGCTGCATCACCCGCGCCAGGCGGGCGACATAGAGCGCGGCATCGCCCTCGACGGCGTAGTCGAACAGGTCGAGGGCAAGCTCGGTATCGTCGGCGGGCGGCACGGCGCGGGCGCCGGGAGCGACGGCGCTCAGCACCGCCTTGGCCTCGGCGGCCGCGGTGACGCGCATGCGGCCGGCGCTGTCGAGATCGAGGAAGGTCGAGGCGAGATCGACGGCGAAGGCGTCGTTGTGGACGACGACGCGGGCGATCTCCGGCGCGGTGCGGGCACCAGTGGTGATCAGGCCGTAGAGTTCGTCATCGGTCGGCAGGGTCGGGTTGCGGGCGAGTTGCTCCAGCACCGCCGGGACTTCCGACCGCGCCAGGGCGACGGCGGTTTCGGTCGGCAGGTTCTGGCGCCGCGCCAGGATGGCGCGATGGGCATCCGATGCGCGGCTGGCGATTTCCAGAAGGTCGGCCGGTTCCAGCAGTGGGCTGGCCAGCAGCAGGCTTTCGGCGATGGCCGGTTCGTCGCCGATGATGGCAAGCGCCAGCTGGCGCGGCGCGTCGGCGCGATCGGCGAGGATGCCGGCGATGCGGCCACGGTCGGCGGGGTGGGCAGAGCCGTAGAGCTGCGACGCCAGCTCGCCGAAGCGGCGGATTTCCTCGTCGTCATGGTGGGGCGCCAGCACATAGAGTTCGACCGCCGAGACCAGCAGGGCGGAGGAACGATCGCGCTTGGTCGGTTCGAACGCGGGGACGAGGGTCTTTGGCGCGGCGGTCGACATGCGGCAGCTATCCTTGCGGCACCGTGTGTCCGATCCGCCATGGTCGGCGAACAGACGCGCGATTGCCCGTGAGAGAAACGATTTTCGCCAGTTTGCCGGGGGATCGCTAACGAACTGTTAACCTCACCGGTGCGTTAACGGGTTTTAAAGAGTCGGATCGTCCGGGGTGTGATTCCGGACGGACAAGAGGGCTCGGAAGCCGGTCGGCGATGGGCAGGGTCGCGGACCGGACGCGTGAAAAGCCACAGTTCAGGCTTTGTGAGCGTTGCATTCCAGGTGGAGTGGCGAAACGATCTCGCGGAGAACCGGACCATGGGAAGCCTTGTCGATTTCAGTGTCTTGCGCCGGCAGGGCTCGCAACGCCGGGTCCGGGAGGCGCGCGACGCCGGGCCGGCCGGGCCGGCGGAAATCCTGTTGTTCCTCGGCGTGCGCTACGAGCGAGCCGAGGTCGACCCACCAACGCGAACCCTCCCGCCCGACGCGCCGAGCCGCGGCGGACGCGGCGGCAGCCGCAGGGCCTGAGATGTTGCGACGCCGCCTTCTCCTTGTCACGCCGTTGATGGCGCTGATCGGCGCCCTTGGCGGGTGCGGCCGCCCGACCGGCGATTTCGGCCGGGCCGAGCCCTCGGTCATCCATGACCGGGTGATGCCGGCGGCCGGTGGCGCCATCGCCAAATGGGGGCGGGACGAGCTGGTATCAGGGTTCAACCACACCGATGACGAGGGCGTGCTGTACGATCGGGCCTGGGGTTTCGTGCGACCGCCGCACCATGCCGACTGGCTGAACGCCAGCCTGATCGAGGGGCAGCGGACACGGATCCTGCCGGAACTCGACAGCAAGCTGTCGGTGGCGGCCTATTACGAGAACCTGCGACTCGACCCCTACCGGTCGAGCGAGGCGCGTTACACCCGGATGATCCGCGACATGCAGGCCGACACGGCGCTGGTCGGGCCCTTCTGGCGGCAGGCCGCCGCCGTGCGCGATGCCGACGACGAGCGGCTGCGCGCCTGGGAACGGCGCAGCGAGCAGCGGCCGAAGGAAATGCAGAACGCCATCGCCCGGGTGGAGGAAAACGCCCGCGTCGTCGACTGGGTCTGGCGTTCGCTGCGCTTCCGGCTGCGCGCCTACAAGCACGCGATCGAGCGCATCCAGGTGGAAACGCCGTCGACCCGGCTCTACGACCTGAACCTTGCCTATAACGATCTGGTGGCGGCGATCGCCGAGGCCGAACTCGGCACCAAGCGCACCAGCCCCGGCCCGTGGGCCCAGACCAAGCCGGGCCGCTACATCAAGAGCGAGGAAAAGGTGCCGCAGAAGTAGGCGGCGAACCTGGGTCCGCCCTGCCGGCCGGCCGCCCGGATCGCCGATCACGCCCGGCTCACATTCAGTTGAAACGCGCGATCGAAACCTTTGCCACCTCGGCCCGGTAGCTGCCGCATCCTCACCGCCCAAACCGGACGGAAGAGGCAGGCAAGACTGAACCGAGGAGAGTTTCAGATGACCAAGCGTTTCGCCACTGCCCTGAAGACCACCGCCGTCATGCTCGCCATCGCCATCGCCGCACCGGCGATCGCGGCGAAGATCACCCATGTCGGCGGCGCGCCGATGTACCCCAACCGCAACATCGTCGAGAATGCGGTCAATTCCAAGGATCACACCACGTTGGTCGCCGCCGTCAAGGCCGCCGGACTGGTCGATACCCTTTCCGGACCCGGTCCGTTCACGGTGTTCGCGCCGACCAATGCCGCCTTCGCCAAGCTGCCGGCCGGCACGGTCGAGACCCTGCTGAAGCCGGAGAACAAGGCGACGCTGACCAAGATCCTGACCTGTCATGTGGTGGCGGCCGATGCGATGTCGGCGGCAATCAACAAGATGATCAAGGATGACGGCGGCGCCCATCCGATCAAGACCGTCGGCGGCTGCCAGTTCACCGCCCGCGCCAGCAAGGGCCGGATCATGATCGAGGACGGCAAGGGCAATGTCGCAAACGTGACCATCGCCGATGTGGACCAATCCAACGGCGTGATCCATGTGATCGACAAGGTGCTGCTGCCGAACTGACGGCGCCCACCCCGCACCCGTCCGCCGGTCCGGTCGAAGCCGGGCCGGCGCCGGATGCCGGCCGCAACAGGAGATCCCCATGCCTCTCGACCGTCGCCAAGCCCTCGCCCTTTCCGTCGGCGGCATTCTCGCCGGCCTGTTCGGCGCCCGCGCCGCCGCTGCTGCCGGGACGTTCGAAGTCACCCGCAGCGATGCCGAATGGCGCGCCGCCCTCGGGCCGGATCGCTATGCCGTGCTGCGCAAGGAGGCGACCGAACGCGCCCATTCCTCGCCGCTCAATGCCGAGAAGCGCGCCGGCGTCTTCCATTGCGCCGGATGCGACCAGGCGCTCTATGCCTCGGCCGACAAATACGACAGCGGCACCGGCTGGCCGAGCTTCACCCGATCGGTTTCCGCCGCCGCCGTCGGCCGGCGTGAGGACCGCACGCTCGGGCTTTTCCCGCGCACCGAGTTGCACTGCAGCCGCTGTGGCGGGCATCTCGGCCATGTGTTCGACGACGGCCCGGCGCCGACCGGAGAACGCCATTGCATCAATGGCTTGGCGCTGGAGTTCAAGCCCGCCGCGTGAGCTGCACTCATGACCGGCGCGAATGGGGGCAATGCGAAACATTGATTGGGAACATGGATTTGTTTCGATTAGAGTGTTCGAAAGAGACTTTTCTCCGCCGGAATCAGCTCATGACCACACCCTCGCCGGCGCAAGCCCGATTTCCCCTGTGGCTGATCGTCGCCAGCGGTTGCCTGATCGCGGCGGTCAGCTTCGGCCCGCGCTCGGCCATGGGGTTTTTCCAGTTGCCGGTCCTCGGGGAAAAGGGCTGGGACCGCACCACCTTCTCGGTGGCGATGGCGATCCAGAACCTGTTGTGGGGCTTCGGCCAGCCGCTGTTCGGCGCCTTCGCCGACCGCTTCGGCTCGGTCAAGGCGCTGCTGCTCGGCGCCGGCTTCTATGCCGCCGGCCTCGTGCTCATGGCGTTCGCCGCCTCGCCGATCTGGCTGCATGTCGGCGGCGGCGTGCTCGTCGGCCTTGGCGTCGCCGGCACCTCGTTCGGCATCGTGCTCGCCGCCTTCGCCCGGGCGGTGACGCCGCAACAGCGCTCATTCGTGTTCGGTCTCGGCACGGCGGCGGGCTCGTTCGGCATGTTCCTCTATTCGCCGCTGAGCCAGGCCTTCATCGATGCCTTCGGCTGGGTCAACGCGCTGCTGATCATGGCCGGCATGCTGGCGATCATCCCGCTGGCGGCGTTTCCGCTCGCCGGCAAGGGCGAGGGCCGCAAGGCCGGCGAGGTCGACCAATCGATCCGCGAGGCGCTGGCCGAGGCGCTCGGGCACAGGAGCTATCTGCTGCTGGTCGCCGGGTTCTTCGTCTGCGGCTTTCAGGTCGCCTTCATCACCGCGCATTTCCCCGCCTATATCCGCGACATCGGCCTCGAGCCGAAATGGGGCGTCTACGCACTGATGCTGATCGGCCTGTTCAACATCGTCGGCTCGATCGCCTCCGGCATCATCGGCAACCGCCATTCCAAGCCGATCTTCCTCGCCCTCATCTATCTCGGCCGCTCGCTCGCCGTCACCGTGTTCCTGTGGCTGCCGCCGTCGCCGGCCAATGTCATGGCCTTCGCCGTGGTGATGGGGCTTTTGTGGCTGTCGACCGTGCCGCCGACCAACGGTCTCGTCGCCATCATGTTCGGCACCCGCTATCTCGGCATGCTCGGCGGCATCGTCTTCCTGTCGCATCAGGTCGGGTCGTTCCTCGGCGTCTGGCTCGGCGGCTGGCTGTATGACCGCACCGGCTCCTACGACGTCGTCTGGTGGCTTGGTGTCGCACTCGGCATCTTTGCCGCGATCGTCCATTGGCCGATCCGGGAACAGGCGGTAGAACGCCGCAAGCTGGCGGCGGCGGAATAGGCGCCCCGACCGGACACAACAACAAGATCAAGCAAGCGGTTGGAGTGGATTTGATGACGTGGTCGCAAACCTGGACCTTTGTCGATGGCGAATGGCTTTCCGGCAATCCGCCGATCATGGGGCCGCGCAGCCACGCCTTCTGGCTGGCGTCGTCGGTGTTCGACGGCGGCCGCTGGTTCGAGGGCGTCATGCCCGACGTCGACCTGCACTGTGCCCGCGTCAACCGCTCGGCGCTGGCGCTCGGCCTGAAGCCGACCATGACCGCCGAGGCGATCCTCGATCTCACCCGCGAGGGCGTGCGCAAGTTCGACGGCAACACCGCGCTCTATATCCGGCCGATGTACTGGGCCGAACAGGGCGGCTACCTGTCGGTGCCCGCCGATCCGGACTCGACCCGCTTCCTCCTGACGATCTACGAGGCGCCGATGCCCGAGCCGACCGGCTTTTCCGTGACGGTGTCGCCGTTCCGCCGGCCGAGTATCGAGACCATGCCGACCGACGCCAAGGCCGGCTGCCTCTATCCCAATAACGGCCGGGCGGTGCTGGAGGCCAAGTCACGCGGCTTCGACAACTGCATCGTGCTCGACATGCTCGGCAATGTCGCCGAGACCGGCACGTCGAACGTGTTCATGGCCAAGGACGGCGTCGTCTTCACCCCGGCGCCGAACGGCGCCTTCCTCAATGGCATCACCCGCCAGCGCACGATTTCGCTGCTGCGCGCCGGTGGCGTCGAGGTGGTGGAAAAGAGCCTCACCAAAAAGGATTTCCTCGAAGCCGACGAAGTTTTTTCCTCTGGTAACTATCTCAAGGTATCACCGATCATCCGCTTCGAGGACCGCGACCTGCAGCCGGGTCCGTTCTATGCCAAGGCCCGCAAGCTCTATTGGGATTACGCTCATGCCTGACCGCCGACTTCTGATCGTCGCCACGCTCGCGCTCTCGGCCTTGCTGGGAGGCTGCCGGGCGGCGACGGTCGAGGGCGGCAATCCGCTGGACGAGTGTACCTATGCCGCCAAGCCGGACGAACTGGCGGTGTGTCACGATCCACACCTGCGGCAGCAGGATATCCGGCTGTCGATGGCCTTCAACAAGGCGCAGCATACCTCGGACTCGGTCGGCGACGATGATCTGTTCGACCAGCCGATGATGGGCGCCGGCCTTGGCGGGCCGCGCCGCTTCTATCGCCGCCCCGGCGTCAATATCGAGATCCAGAGCCGGCGGCTGACCTTCCTGCAGCGGCGCGCCCAGTGCGGCGGCAATACCGGCTGCATCGGCCGCCTCTATGACCAGGAACTGCGCTACCTCGATTGGCGCTACGGCCCGACCTATTACTGACGCGCCGATGGCCCCGGCCGCGACGAAATCGCGATGCCGGGTTGCCGAGCCGGCGAGCGGTCCCTATCTTGCATTCATTGTTTTCACGTATGCCGGCGGTCGAGCCGATCGATCGCCGCTGTCATATTCCCGACAACCGGTTGGCCGAGTCTCGGTAAACCACGTAATCGATCCACAGAGCATTCGACCCACAGAGAGGATGACCACATGTCGCTGACCCTTCCCGCGTTGCCCTATGCCTATGACGCGCTTTCGCCCTACATGTCGGCCGAAACGCTGGAATTCCATCACGACAAGCATCACATGGCCTATGTCACCAACGGCAACAACCTGCTGAAGGACAGCCCGCTTGCCGGCAAGTCGCTGGAAGAGATCTGCGTCGCCGCCTTCGCCGAGAAGAACGCCGGCCTGATCAACAATGTCGGCCAGCACTACAATCACCTGCACTTCTGGAACTGGATGAAGAAGGACGGCGGCGGCAAGTCGCTGCCGGGCAAGCTGGCCAAGGCCATCGACAGCGACCTCGGCGGCTACGACAAGTTCCGCGCCGATTTCATCCAGGCCGGCGTCACCCAGTTCGGCTCCGGCTGGGCCTGGCTGACCGTCAAGGACGGCAAGCTCGCCGTCTCCAAGACCGCCAACGGCGAAAACCCGCTGATGTACGGCGCCACCCCGATCCTCGGCTGCGACGTGTGGGAACATTCCTACTACATCGACTATCGCAACATGCGCCCGAAGTACCTCGAGGCGTTTGTCGACAGCCTGATCAACTGGGACTACGTGCTCGAGCTCTACGAAAAGACCCTCTGAGCATTGCCGGACTGACGGTTGACGGAAAACGGCGCGCCGGATTCCGTCCCGTCGACGCGGATACAGTCGAAAGCCCGGCGGGTTCACACCGAAATCGCCGGGCTTTTGCATTTCGCGGGGGCGCGCAAGGGCGCGAGGTAGCGCCGGGGCCACGGCCCTCCCGGAGCCGCGCTCGGGCCGCGACCTGGATGTCTTGCCTAACCTGCTCAAATGACAGGCAGTTTCGTCGAACCTGAGCCAAATCAAGGACAGCGCGCCGCGTGTCGCAGATTGTCCTTGGCGACGCACCCGCTGCGGCATAAATAGAAAGTTCGACTTTCGATCATGGTTCAGCGTCGCGCCAGGCGCGCGCTCTCAAGGGAAGACAGGGTTCCATGCTGCGCACCGAAACCGCCAAGCCGGTCCGGCTCGAGGACTACCGTCCGACCGACTATGCCATTCCCCGCGTCGAACTCGACATCGTTCTTGAACCCGAGGCGACGGTCGTCACCGCGACGCTGGCGATCGAGCCGCGCGCCGGCACGGCGGCGGGCGCGCCGCTGCGGCTCGACGGCGACGAACTGGAGTTCCTCGCCGCCGCCATCGACGGGCGCACCCTCACGGCCGCCGAGATAGAGGCGGGGCCGCAGCAACTCGTGATCCTGGCGCCGCCGGCGGGGGCGTTCTCGCTGGTCGTCACCACCCGCATCGCGCCGGCGAGCAACACCAAGCTGATGGGGCTGTTTCGCACCTCGCGGACCTATTGCACCCAGTGCGAGCCCGAGGGCTTTCGCCGCATCACCTATTTCATCGATCGCCCGGACGTGCTGTCGGTCTACACCACCCGCATCTCGGCGGCGCGGGCCGATGCGCCGCTGCTGCTGGCCAACGGCAATCTGATCGAGAGTGGCGACATTGCCGGCACCGACCGCCACTTCGCCGTCTGGCACGATCCCTTCCCCAAGCCCGCCTATCTCTATGCCATGGTCGCCGGCGACCTCGCCAAGGTCAGCGACAGCTTCACCACCGCCTCCGGGCGCAAGGTGGCGCTGGAGATCTATGTCGAGCACGGCAAGCAGGACCGTGTCGACTATGCGATGGACGCGCTGAAGCGCTCGATGCGCTGGGATGAGGAAGCCTTCGGCCGCGAGTATGATCTCGACGTGTTCATGGTCGTCGCCGTCAGCGACTTCAACATGGGCGCGATGGAGAACAAGGGCCTCAATGTCTTCAACGACAAATACGTGCTGGCCAAGCCCGACACCGCCACCGACGTCGACTATGCCGGCATCGAGAGCGTCATCGCCCACGAATATTTCCACAATTGGACCGGCAACCGCATCACCTGCCGCGACTGGTTCCAGCTCTGCCTGAAGGAGGGCCTGACGGTCTTCCGCGATCAGGAATTCTCCTCCGACCAGCGCTCGCGCCCGGTCAAGCGCATCGCCGACGTGCGACTGCTGAAGGCGCACCAGTTCCCCGAGGATGCCGGCCCGCTCGCGCACCCGGTCCGTCCGAAATTCTATCATGAAATCAATAACTTCTACACCGCGACCGTCTACGAGAAAGGCTCGGAGGTGGTGCGGATGATCAAGACCTGGCTCGGGGCCGAGGCCTTCCGCGCCGGGATGAACCTGTATTTCGACCGCCATGACGGCGAGGCCGCGACGATCGAGCAGTTCCTCGCCGCCTTCGCCGATGCCAATGGCGTCGACATGAGCCAGTTCATGCGCTGGTACGAGCAGTCCGGCACGCCGGAACTGACCGCGACCGGCAGTTGGGATGCCGCCACCCTGAGCTACAGGCTGGTGCTGGAACAGACGCTGGCACCGACGCCGGGGCAGGCGACGAAGCAGCCGCAGCTGATCCCGGTGCGCTACGGCCTCGTCGGCCCGTCCGGCACCGACATGGTGCCTACCGCCGTCAGCGGCATCGAATGCCGGGGCGACGTGCTGAGCGTCGTCGCAGCGCGCCACGAAGTGGTGTTCGAGGGCATCGGCGAAAAGCCGGTTCCGTCGCTGCTGCGCGGCTTCTCGGCACCGGTCAAGCTGACGATGAACCTTTCGGCCGAGGAGCAGCTGTTCCTGCTCGGCAGCGACAGCGACGCGTTCAACCGCTGGCAGGCGGCGCAGGTGGTGGCGACGCGCCTGCTGGTGGCGCGTTCGGCCAAGGGGATGATGCGCGGCACCGCCTCGCAGGATTGGGATGCCTTCATCCACGCCATGGGTCAGGTGTTGCGCGACGACCGGCTCGATCCGGCGTTCCGGGCGCTGGCGCTGACCTTGCCGACCGAGGCCGACATCGCCCGCGAGATCGGTTCCGACGTCGATCCCGATGCCATCGCCACCGCCCGCGACGCGTTGCGCCGGGCCATCGGCACCCAGTTGCATTCAGCCCTCGCCGACACCTATGCGGCGATGGGCGGCAGCGGCGCCTATTCGCCCGATGCGGCATCCGCCGGCCGGCGGGCGCTGCGCAACATCTGCCTCGACCACCTGGCGATGGCGGGCAGTTCCGACGGCGCCGAGCGGGTGGCGCGGCAGTTCCACGACGCCGATAACATGACCGACCGCTTCGCGGCGCTGCAGACGGCGGTGATGCTCGGCCTCGACGGTGCCGACAAGCTGCTCGCCGCATTCCATGCGCGCTTTGCCGGCGATGCGCTGGTGCTGGACAAGTGGTTCTCGGTGCAGGCCATGGCGCCGCTGGCGACGACGCTCGACAAGGTCAAGGCATTGACCGGCCACGAGGCGTTCTCGATGAGCAATCCGAACCGCATCCGCTCGCTGGTCGGGTCGTTCGCCACCGGCAACCAGACCCAGTTCAACCGGATCGACGGCGCCGGCTATGGCTTCGTCGCCGGCATCGTCACCGATCTCGACAGCCGCAATCCCCAGGTCGCCGCCCGGATGCTGTCGGCGTTCCGTTCGTGGCGGGCGCTCGAGCCCGGTCGGCGAGCACTGGCGGAGGCGCAATTGCGCCAGATTGCCGCACGCGACGGCCTCTCGCCGGACGTCGCCGACATCGTCCAGCGCTGCCTGCAGTGAACGCCAAGGGGGCAGCGTGAAACGTTCGTGATACGAACGCGCTTCATTTCAGACCCTGACGTTCTTCGATCGATTCGCGGCCAGCGGGGGTTGAGATACCTCCGCTGGCCGCTTCGTATCGACGCCCCAGCGCGTCAACTCTGACGCAGCGGGAGTTCTATCCGGATCTGTTGAAAAGATTCATCTTGGTTAATACTGGCCTCGCTCTTTCGGTAACGAAGCCTTAACGACTCTAGACAAGGCGAGTCGGTTGGATTCAAATGGCATTGTTGATTCGGGCGTTCGCGTAGTCAGCCGGTCAAAAAATCAGGACATGAGGGGCCAATTCATGGCGTGGGCAGATGCTGCCACCGCGTTTGGACGGATTCGGAGCTCGCTCCGGCGGCTGTTGATCGGCCGGCCGTTCTACGACGGGCATATACGGCACCTGACCTCGGGGTCCTATGCGCGGCTCGTCGGCGCCGAGCCGGTGATGCGGCGCGCCATCCCGCTGCTGATCATCGTCTTTGTCGCCATCCTTGCCATCATCCGCTTCGCGATGCTGGCCAACGAGCATGGCGAGGTCGAGGCCAATGCCGGCGACGACATCGCGCTGATCACCTCGGCGCTCTCGGCCAACCTGTCGCGCAACGCCGTCGACATCGCACGACGCGGCCCCGGCGCCGTGCTCGAGGACGTGCTGCAGGATGCCTTGCCGCCGCGCGCCAGCGGCGGTGATCGCCAGATCTATCTCGCCGACACAGGCGGCAAGATCGTCGCCGCCGTGCCGCCGCTGCCGACGGCGCAGATGACCAGCCTCAACGAGATTCTCGGCCTCTATCAGCCGTTGACCACATTCGGCTCCAAGGCCGGCGTCATCGACGTCCGCCTGCCCGGCGGCGAGCGGGTGAAGGCGGCGCTGCATCACATCGACCACGGCGCCGGCGCGGTGCTGGTGGCGCAGCCGCACGAGGCGATCTTCCGCGAATGGCGCAGCGCCGTATCGACAAACGTCACGCTGTTCGTTTCCACCGGTGTCGTCCTCTTGGTGCTCGGCTACGCCTTCTATGCCCAGGGCGCGCGCGCCACCACCGCCGACGAGATCTACCGCGACCTGTCGGCCCGGGTCGACACCGCCTTCAAGCGCGGCCGATGCGGCCTGTGGGACTGGGATCTGGCCCGCGGCCGGATCTACTGGTCGCGGTCGATGTGCGAATTGCTCGGACAGCCGCTTGATGACGAGGCGATCAGTTTCCGGCAGGTGGCGGATCAGCTGCATCCGGACGACATCGACCTCACCAGCCTCGCCGACGAGCTCTCCGGCCGCGAGCCGACCTTCGTCGACCGCGCCTTCCGCATGCGCCGCGCCGATGGCGACTGGATGTGGGTGCGGCTGCGCGCCGAGGTGGTAATCCACCCGGAAACCCACGCCCGTCATCTGGTCGGCATCGCCGCCGACATCACCGAGCAGAAGCGCCTCGCCGACCTCAACGCCACCGCCGACATGCGGCTGCGCGACGCGATCGAGGTGATTTCCGAAGCCTTCGTGCTGTGGGATGCCGAAAACCGCCTGGTGATGTGCAATTCCAAATACCAGCAGTTCCACGCGCTGAACGAGGCGCTCGTTCGCCCCGGAACCAGCTTCAAGGACATTGCCGCCGAGCAGCGCGGCCCGGTCTCCACCCGCGTCGTCGCTCACGACCCGCGCGGGCTGGAGTTCGGCCAAACCTACGAGGCCGAGCTTGAGGACGGGCGCTGGCTGCAGATCAACGAGCGCCGCACCAAGGACGGCGGTTTCGTTTCGGTCGGCACCGACATCACCAAGCTGAAGACCCACGAGGAGACCCTGCTCGAAAACGAGCGGGTGCTGATGGCGACCGTCGCCGACCTGCGGCAGTCGCGCCAGAAGCTCGAGTACCAAGCGCAGCAGCTGGTGATCCTGGCGGAGAAGTACGCCGAGGAGCGCAACCGCGCCGAGGACGCCAACCGGGCGAAGTCGGAGTTCCTCGCCAACATGAGCCACGAGCTGCGCACACCGCTCAACGCCATCATCGGCTTCTCCGACGTGATGAAGCGCGAGATGTTCGGCGAACTCGGCTCGGCCAAATATGCCGAGTACTGTCAGGACATCCACGCGTCGGGCTCGCACCTGCTGACGCTGATCAACGACATTCTCGACATGTCGAAGATCGAGGCCGGCAAGATCGAGCTGACGCCGAGCCATATGGATCTTGCCGGGATCGTCGCCGAGGTGCTGCCGTTCATCACCGCCGAGGCCGAAGCCAAGCGCATCACGCTCAAGGCCGTCGTGCCGGCCTGCGCCGAGCTGACCGCCGACCGCCGCGCCGTCAAGCAGATCGTCACCAACCTGATGTCGAACGCCATCAAGTTCACCCCGGTCGACGGCCGGGTGTCGATCGAGGCGGCTTGCCTCGACGACCGCATCCGCGTCGTCATCGCCGATACCGGCATCGGTATCGCCGCCGAGCATGTCGAGCGGCTCGGACGCCCGTTCGTCCAGGTGGAAAACCAGTTCACCAAGTGCTTTCAGGGCTCGGGCCTTGGGCTTGCCATCACCCGATCGCTCGTCGAGCTGCACGGCGGCACGATGCAGATCCTGTCGAAGGTGGGCGAAGGAACGACCGTGCGCATCGAGTTGCCGAAGACGTCCAGCATCACCAGCCGTGCCGCCTGAGCGCGCCGCCGCGCCGAGAAACCCATGCGCCTGAAATCCGATTTCTTCGTCGCCGCGCTGGTGCGCCGCGCCATGGTCGAGGGGGCCTTCGCCGCCGCCACCCGCAAGGGATCGGCCGAGTCCGGCGCGATCTACGTGCTGGTCGACCGGCTCGACGGCAGCGCCGATCTCTATGGCCCGGCGCCGCAATATGCCGTCGACGGGCGTTCCTCCGAGCGACTGTTCGAATTGCTCGCCAGCGCGGCGCCGCGCTTTGAACTGGTGGAGCGGTTGGCGCGCGAGGCGAAGTTCGACAGCGACATCTGGGTGGTCGAAATCGAGGACCGCGCCGGCCGCGCCTTTGTCGAGCTGGCGCCGGCCGGCTGATAGCAGAGGCCGAAGTCGCTGACGCGCCCGTCCTCTGACGACACGCGAATTTCTCATCTGCATCAGAGGCATGAGAAATTCGCGTCAGGAATACCATCGGTCATTTTCAATGCCCGATGGTATGAGCGACAACTCCGGCCGGGACCGATCAGATCGCCACGTGCCGGTGCAGCGGGCCGTCCTCGGCGGTGAGTGCGGCCGACGAGCCCTCGAACACCACGGCACCCTTTTCCATCACCACATGCCGGTCGGCGAGCCGGGTCAGGGCGTCGATATGCTTGTCGACGATCAGGATCGCCAGCCCGGCCTGCCGCAATCGCGCCAGGCAGGCCCAGATATCGGCGCGCACCACCGGCGCCAGCCCCTCGGTCGCCTCGTCGAGGATCAGCAGGGCCGGATTGGTCATCAGCGCCCGGCCGATCGCCAGCATCTGCTGCTCGCCGCCGGACAATTCGGTGCCCATGTTGGCGCGCCGCTCCGCCAGCCGCGGAAACAGCTCGTAGATGTCCTTAAGGCCGAAGCGATCGCGCCCCTTTCGCCGCGCCGCCGTGGCGATCAGGTTTTCCTCCACCGACAATCGCGGGAAGATCAGGCGGCCCTCCGGCACCAACCCGAGCCCGGCGACGGCGCGGCGGTGCGGCGGCGCGGCGGTCATGTCGACGCCGCCGATGCGGATCGTTCCGGTCGCCACCGGCAGCAGCCCGCACAGCGCCCGGATCAGCGTGGTCTTGCCCATGCCGTTGCGGCCGATCAGCGTGACGCATTCGCCGTCGGCGATGGTCAGCGATACGCCGAACAGCACCCGCGCCGGGCCGTAGCCGGCCTCGATATCGTCGATCTCGACGAGGTTCATGGGGTGATGTCCTCGCCGAGATAGGCGGTCTTGACCGCGCTCGATGCCGCGACCTCCGCCGGCGAGCCGGTGGCGATGATGGCGCCCTCGACCAGCACGCTGACCCGGTCGGCGAGCGCGAACACCGCGCCCATGTCGTGCTCGACCAGCAGCATCGGGATCCGCCGCTTGAAGCCACGCAGCAGCTCGGTCAGCCGCTCGGTCTCGCCCTTGCCGGTGCCGGCCATCGGCTCGTCGAGCAGCAGGAGTGCCGGCTGCTGCGCCAGCGCCATTGCCAGTTCCAGCGCCCGGCGCTCGCCATGGGCGAGGTCGGCGGCGATCACGCCGGCGCGCCGGCCGAGGCCGACGGTCGCCAGTGCCTCGTCGGCGGCCGCGCGTCCCTGCGCCCGCAATTGCGCGTCCGGCCAGAGACGGAAGCCCTGGCGGCTCTGGCTGACGATCGCCAGGACGACGTTGTCGCGCGCCGTCATCGCCGGCATGACGCTGGTGATCTGGAAGGTCCGCGCCAGCCCGAGGCGGGCGCGTTCATGCACACTCTGCCCGGTGACGTCATGGCCCTTGAAGCGGACATGCCCCGCATCCGGCGTCAGTTGTCCGGTGATCTGGTTGATCAGCGTCGTCTTGCCGGCGCCGTTGGGGCCGATGATGGCGTGCACCTCGCCGGGACGGATATCGAGGCTCACGGCCCGGGTCACGTGCAGCGCGCCGAAGCTCTTGTCGAGCGCCTCGAGCCTGAGGATCGGCTCACCCATGCCGGCCTCCGCGCAGCAGCCGGGCGATGGCGCCGATCCGCAGGAGCACCAGCCCGATCAGGATCAGCCCGAGCCACAGCTTCCAGTGCTCGGACACCAGCGCCAGCCCTTCCTCCAGCAGCATCAGCACGGTGGCGCCGATCAGCGCCCCGCCCAATTGCCCGGTGCCGCCGAGAACCACCATGACGATGAGTTCACCCGAGCGGCCCCAATGCATGTAGGCCGGGGCGACGAAGCCGGTGGCGATCGCCAGGAATGCCCCGGCGAGGGCGGCGACGGCGCCGGAGAGCGTGTAGGCGACGAGCCGCGCCCTGAACACGTCGATGCCCAGCGCCTCGGCCCGTGCCTCGTTCTGCCGCGTTGCCTGCAGCGTCTGCCCGAACGGGCTGGCGACCACCCTGGTCAGCAGTCCGTAGAGCAACGCGAGCAGCGCCACGACGCCAAGCCCGAGGACGATGTCGCGCTTGAACACGTCGAAGCCGAACAGGGTCGGCCGCGCCCACAGCGTCAGCCCGTCGTCGCCGCCATAGGCTGAAAGGCTGGTGAAGACAAAATAGGCCATCTGGGCGAAGGCCAGCGTGATCATGATGAAATGCACGCCACGCGTCCTGAGCACGATGAGCCCGGTCAAGGCGGCATAGGCCGCCCCGACCAGCGCGGCGAGCGGCAAAAGCAGCGTGATCTCGGCAAGACCGTGCTCGCCGCCGATGCCGACCGCATAGGCGCCGAGGCCGAGATAGGCGGCATGGCCGAACGACACCAGCCCGCCCTGGCCTAGCACGAACGACAGCGCCAGCGCCGCCATGGCGAAGACCGCGATCCGCGTCGCCATGGTCAGCCAGAACGGCTGGCCGAAGGCCGCGCCGGCGATCATCGCCAGCCCGATCAGGCCGATGACACCCCAGCCGAGCGCCGGCGAGGCGGCGATCCTCGGCCAGATCGGCGGCGGGTTGTTGTCGTTGGCGGCGGTCATCGCCATCGCATCAGCCCCGCGTCGCCGGAAACAGGCCACGCGGCCGCACGGTCAGCACCACCGCCATCAGCATGTAGGTCAGCATCGAGGCAATCGCCGGGCCGGCCTGCGCCGCCGCCGATTTCGACATCACCAACGCGAGCAGATCGCGGGCAAAGGCCCGCCCGAGCGTGTCGATCAGCCCGACCATCAGCGCGGCGATGAACGCGCCCTTGATCGAGCCGATGCCGCCGATGACGATGACGACGAAGGCCAGGATCAGGATGCCGTCGCCCATGGTCGGCTCCACCGACAGGATCGGCGCCGCCATCGCCCCGGCGAAGCCGGCGAGCATTGCGCCGAACGCGAACACCACCATGAACAACCGGCCGATATCGACGCCGAGGGCCGACACCATCGGCGCATGGGTCGAGCCGGCGCGCACCAGCATGCCGGCCCTCGTCCGCGTCACCAGCGCCCACAGCAGCAGCGCCACGCCGATGCCGCTGGCGATGATCACCAGCCGCCAGACCGGATAAAGCAGGCCCGGCATGATCGCCACCGAGCCCGAGAACGTTTCCGGGATCGGCATGGCGATCGGCGCCGCCCCGAACGCCCACTTGATGGCTTCGGTCAGCGCCAGGATGACGCCGAAGGTCGCCAGCACCTGTTCGAGATGATCCTGGGTGTAGAGATGTCGGAAGATCGCCACCTCGAGCACCAGCCCGGCCAGCAGCGAGGCGAGGAGCCCGAGCGCCAGTCCGAGCGGGAACGAGCCGGTGGCGGCGATCAGGCTCGCGGCCAGATAGGCGCCGAGCATGTACTGGACGCCGTGGGCGAGGTTGATGAAGTCCATCACCCCGAACACCAGCGTCAGCCCGGCGGCGACCAAGAACAGGATCACGCCGAGCTGCAGCCCGTTGAGGATCTGGACGGTGAGGAGGAGCGTGTTCACGGGGCTCGGGTTCTGCGGCTTTGAAGCGACCGGGATGATTTAGGCCTTCGCGGCTTGCGAGCCAACCCCTTTTGTGACCCCCACCCGCCGCGCCGCGCGAATTCCGCCGTTGACGCGGAGGCGCGGGCCGGACGTCCGCGCCCGGCGGGACGCCGCCGGCCGGCGATGCGGCGCTATGGCTTCACCGCGTCCTTGTCGACGGCGCAGGTGGCGGCGTCGAGGGCGGCGTCGACGCGGGCGGCAGCGGTTTCGGTCGGTACCAGCACGCGCAGCACGATGAAGCCGTCCTCGTGCGGCCAGTCGACCAGAACCAGGCCGTCGAGCCCGGGCGGCAGCGCCTCGCGGATGGCGGCGACGTGTTCGGGCGCGGCGATCAGCATGTCGAGCGGACGATTGTCGAGGGCGCGGTCGTTGATGCTCCAGCGCACCGCGCCGCGCCGGTCGTGCACGGCCAGGCCCCAGTACTGGTCGGGGAGCTTGGCCCTGATGCGGACCGGCCCCTGATCGAGGCGGAAGCGGCAGGCGGCGTGGGCCATGGCCGGGTCCATCAACGGCAGCGCCGGCGGGCCGTTGACGGCGCGCGGCAGCCGCGCCAGCCGTCCGTCGGTGGAAAACGCCGACAATCGCGCCCATGCGTCGTTGGTCGACGCGGCCGGCAGGGTGAGGATCGCGGCGATGTGGACGAGGCCGCCGACCAGCAGGCCGGCCGCAGTCCACCAGGCGAAGCGGCTCATGGGCAGGCCTCCGCCGTGATCGTCGGCAGCTTCATGTCGCGGATGGCATCGCCCATCGACAGCGACGTGTCGTAGAGCCGCAGCGCCAGCATGAACCGTCCCTCGGTCGCCAGCGGCAGCCAGTTGCCGGGCATCGGCGCGGCGCTGACGACGATCTCGGCCTCGCCGTCGTGGCCGCGCGTCACCAGCCGCGAGGTGATGAACGACCGGCCGGCGGCATTGGCCATCAACCGGCCGGCGGCGTCATAAGCGACGAGCGTCCAGATCCGGGTGGTCGAGATCGGTCCGGCGATGCGATAGAGGCAGGTGCCGGAGAGGGCGCGGCCGCCGCTGTCGTCGACGGCAAAAAACTCGAACCCCTCGCCCTGCGCCAGCGGCAAGGTGCCGGTCCGCGCCACCATGGCACGGGAATAGGGATTGGCATCGGCCGCCGCCGCGTCCGGCCAGGCCCGCCAGGCGCCGACGCGGACGCTGCCGAGCGGCTCCGTCTGGCCGACCAGCAGATAGGCCGAGCCAAGGCCGACGCCGAGCGCCAGGAGCGTTGCCCAGGTGATGAGGCCGATATGCCGCCAGCGATTCAAGACACGATCATCCCAAGCTTGCCGGTCCGCTCGAATCCGCCGACGCGCCCGCGAACTAAAGCAAGATCCGCGAGGGTTGCCTAGCGCGACGTTGCGGCGTGGTCGGCCGGCACCGTACGCGTCGGCTCAGCGCAAGACGCTGAGGCCGCCGGCGCCCGAGCCGGAGAGGGTCGTGAGCCCGCCACGCCCCGGCTGCAGCGAGGTGAGGCCGGCGGGCGCCACCGTCAACGGCTTGGCGGTGCGCAACTGCGTCTCGATATCCTCGAGCACGCCGACGGTGCGGGCCGACAGCGCGCGCGGACGCTCCTGCGGCGGCGGCAGGCCGGCAAGCGCCGAGGTCTGCGGCGTCGTCGCGGTCGCCGGTTTCTTGTCGGCGACGAGCGGCGCGGCCGGGGGCAGCTTGTCGGTGCCGAACAGCGGCTTCAGCTCGATATTGGTATGAGCGAAAGCCATGATCTCCTTCCAGGTCATCGCCGGCAGCATGCCGCCGGTGACCTTGTTCAGCGCCTTGTAGTCGTCATTGCCGACCCAGACGGCGCCGACATAGTTGCCGGTGAAGCCGACGAACCAGGCGTCGCGATAGGACGAGGTGGTGCCGGTCTTGCCGGCGACGGTGATGCCGTCGAGCATGGCGCGCCGACCGGTGCCGTTGGCGACGACGCTGGCGAGCATGCGGTTCAGCTCGGCGGCCTTGTCGGCCGGCAGGATCCGCTTCGGCAGCGGCGCGCTGCGGGCACGGTCGTAGATCGGCCCGGCGTCGTTGCTCTGGATGCGTTCGATCGCGAACGGCGTCGTCTGCATGCCGCCATTGGCGAAGGCGGCATAGCCGCCGGTGATGTCGTGGATCGTCGTCTCGATGGCGCCGAGCACGAACGGCCAGTCGGGCTTTTTGGCCAGGCGCACGCCGAAGGGGCGGATGATCTCGGCGACCTTCTCGCGGCCGATCTGGTGGGCGAGCTGCACCGGAATCGAGTTGATCGAATGGGTCAGCGCCGTGGTCAGCGTCATGCGGCCGGAAAAGCCGCCGGAATAGTTCTTCGGGCACCAGTCGCCGATGCAGTAGGCGGTGTCGTTGACGATGCTGGTTTCCTTGTAGCCGTTGACCAGCGCGGCGGCATAGACGAACGGCTTGAACGACGAGCCCGGCTGGCGGGCGGCGGAGGTGACGCGATTGAACTGGCTGGCGCCGTAATCGCGGCCGCCGACCATGGCGCGGATCGACCCGTCGGGATCGAGCACCAGCGCCGCCGCCTGACCGACATCGAACTCCTCGCCATACTGGCGCAGCATCGACTCGATTGCTTCCTCGGCCTTGCGCTGCAGCGCCAGATCCAGCGTCGTGCGCACCGTCAGCACCGACTGGCGCGGCGCCAGCGTCTGCACCTCGCCGAAGGCGAAATCGAGGAAATAGTCCGGGCTGTAGCGATCGGCGCGCGGGATCGGCGTCGCCGGCTGGCGGCGGGCACCGACGACCTGACCCTCGGTCATGAAATTGGCCTGGACGAGGTTGGTCAGCACCTCGTTGGCGCGGGCGCGCGCCGCCGGCAGGTTGACGTGCGGGGCATATTTGGTCGGCGCCTTGAACAGCCCGGCGAGCATGGCGCTTTCGGCGAGGCTCAAGTCGCGCACCGACTTGCCGAAATAGAACTCCGACGCGGCCGCCGCGCCGAAGGTGCCGCCGCCCATGTAGGCGCGGTCGAGATAAAGCTTGAGGATCTCGCGCTTGGAAAGGTTCGCCTCCAGCCACAAGGCCAGGAACGCCTCCTTCACCTTGCGTTCGAGCGAGCGCTCGTTGGTGAGGAACAGGTTCTTGGCGAGCTGCTGGGTGATGGTCGAGCCGCCCTGCACCACCGATTTGTGCCGGGCATTCTCGACGATGGCGCGGGCGGTGCCGAAAAGGTCGATGCCGAAATGGTCGTAGAAGCGGCGATCCTCGGTGGCGAGCGCCGACTTGACCAGCGCGTCGGGCAGCTCGTCGAGCGGCACGGCGTCATTGTGCAGGATGCCGCGCTTGCCGATCTCGTTGCCGAAACGGTCGAGGAACGTCACCGAATAGTCGATCTGCTTCAGCCAGTCGGTCTTGGTCGCCTCGAAAGCCGGCAGCGCGAAGGTCAGCAGCAGCATCATGCCGGCGGTGCCGAGCGTCGCCATTTCGTCGAGCACCTCGACCGCGCCGCGCTTGGCGCCGCGCAGGCGGAAGCGGCTGAAGAAGCGAATCAGGCCGCGATAGAACTCGACGACGCCGCGCCCGAAACGCCAGGTCGACCAATCCAGCCAGCTGTCGATTTCGATGAGGCGGAAGCGCAGCGAGATGTCGTAATAAACATCGACGACCCGTTCCCAGGCGCGATAGAGCTTGGAATCGTACCAGTCCTCGGTATTGAACAATCCGAGGAATTTCGAACGGCGCGGCTGGTCGTCCTTTTTGGGCACGGCTTTCGTCTCGAATTGGGCCGGCGGCGGTTGGTTGCGGGCCGGCGAACGGTTAACAGGATCTTACTGCAAACCGTCTGCCAGTGGAGTTGAACCGGCTTTGCCGCGAAAGGTCAATGGATCAGCACATGAACGACGACGCGACGGGCAAGCCCTTCTGGCAACTCAAGCGGTTGGACCAGATGACCGACCGGGAATGGGAATCGCTGTGCGACGGCTGCGGCCGCTGCTGCCTCAACAAGCTCGAGGAAGAGGAAACCGGCGAAATCTACTGGACCGATGTCGCCTGCAAGATGCTCGACCATCACACCTGCCAGTGCAAGGACTACGGCAACCGCTGGGCCTTCGTGCCCGACTGCGTCAAGCTCGACCCGGCCGAGGTGGTGGAGAGCCGCTACACCTGGCTGCCGCCGACCTGCGCCTATCGCCTGATCGCCGACGGCCGCGACCTCTACTGGTGGCATCCGCTGATTTCCGGCGATCCTGAAACAGTGCACGCCGCCGGCATCTCGGTGCGCGACCGGGTGGTGAGCGAAACCGACTATGCCGATGACCAGTTGGAAGAGCGGATCACCGACTGGCCGGGCGAGGACCCGTCGCTGCATTGATGCCCGCCACCTTTCGTTAACGCCGTTTCGAGATTTGCGGGGACATGGCAACCGGTCATTAGCAAGCGCCGTGCTTGCATCGGCCTGACTGGAACACCCGCCGGCGGAAACGGCGCGGAGGAGCCATGCCGCAACTGGATCTGCGCACGAAGACGGCCCTGATCGTCGATGATAACCGCAATCGCTCGACGCTGCTGCGACGGGTATTGCGCGAACTCGGACTGACCCGCGTCAATGAAGTCCCGGACGTTGCCGACGGCGCCTCCGGGCTGCAGGCGACCTGGACCGATATCGCCTTTGTCGAAAAGGACCTGGCGTTCCTCGACGGCTACCAGTTCGCGCGGATGGTCCGGTTCGATCCCCTGACGCAGAACCCGTTCCTGCCGGTGGTGCTGTTGTGCTCGACCGTCGACCGCTCGTCGATCCTGCGGGCGATCAATACCGGCATCGATGCGGTGATGGCGAAGCCGCTGACCCATGGCGAGGTCAATTCCAAGGTCGGGCAATTGCTCGGCCGGCCGCTGACCTATATCCGCACCGGCTCGGGCTATTTCGGCCCCGACCGGCGCCGGCGGCCGGATCCCGGCTATGGCGGCCACGAGCGCCGCAAGGTCGACGAGGCGATCCGGCTCGGGCCGGGGGCGGAATTCGTCCGGCAGGACACCTGGCGCCGGGAGCCGCGACACGCCGAGACAACCCCGCTGCGGCCGATGACCGTCGATATCGACGATATCGCTGCAGCCGCGCCGGCCGGAAAGCGCAGTTTCGCCCAGGTACTTTGAAACCAATCCGCCTCGCGCTCCATCCGACGCGCGCGCCTGACGCCGACGAAGGCCTGATCGTCATCGGGGCGCTTGTGGTCGCGGTGCCTGATCGCCTACATTCTCGCGGCTGCGCCGAAGCGGGACCGGGATCAAATCCAGTCAGTTCCTTCAAGGGTTTGATCGACCGCGCGGCGCGATCCGGAATCCGGGCGCCGGGATCGGCGCGGGAGAGTGTTGCCAAATGTCGAGCCAGTGGCTGTCCCGGTTTCCCGACCTCGATGCCGGCCTCGGCGATGACGATCGCCGCCGCCTGGAGCGCGAGGCGCGGATCGTCACCCTGCCGCCGGGCATGCGGGCGTTCGAGCCCGGGTCGCCATGCTCGGCCTATCTCCTCGTGCTCGACGGCGCGGTGCGGGTGCAGATGATCGCCGATACCGGCCGCGAGATCGTGCTCTATCGGGTCAAGTCGGGCGAAACCTGCGTGCTGACCACCGCCTGCCTGCTCGGCGAGGAGCCCTATGCCGCCGAGGGCATCGTCGAGGCCGACACCCAGGCGGTGGCGATCCCGTTTGGGTCGTTCCGCGCCTACATGAACGAGATCCCCGGCTTTCGCGCCTTCGTCTTCCAGGGGCTCGGCCGGCGGTTGACCGACATCCTGGCGACCATGGAAAGCGCCGTGTTCCACCGGGTCGATGCCCGGCTGGCCCGCTTCATCCTCGACAAGGGCCGGCTCGGGCCGATCGCCGCGACGCATCAGGAGATCGCCGGCGAGATCGGCACGGCGCGCGAGGTGATCAGCCGCCATCTCAAGGCGTTCGAGCGCTCCGGCCTCGTCTCGCTCGCCCGCGGCGAAATCCGCCTCGAGGACGCCGCCGGCCTGCGGCGGATCTGCGAGCGCGAGGCCTGACGCGGCCGACGGCGCCCGGCGCCTAGGCTCAAACCCCTATCCGGGCCGAATTCGAACCGGACGCGCTGCCGGACGTGACATTGTCACGGTTAGGGCGTCGGCAATGGCGCATGATCCGACCATCGAAACGGAAGGGAACGCCCCCCTCGTTCCCGCAGCAATGGAGAGACCCATGCCCTCGAATGTTGGCGGCATCGACCGCATTCTTCGTATCGTCGTCGGTCTGGCGCTGGTCGCCTTCGCGTTCTTCAGCACCTCGTCCTACGCTTGGCTCGGCTGGATCGGCGTCGTGCCGCTGCTGACCGCCGCCCTCGGCTCCTGCCCGGCCTACTCGCTGATTGGGCTCAACACCTGCCCGATGAAGAAGTCCTGATCGGACGACTGCTTTACCGCGCGCCATTCCACCGCGACAATCGACCGAAGGCACCGCGCCGCCAGAGGTCGATCGTCGCGGTGGTTTTCGTTTGGGCCTGACGCGGCGATGCCCGTCGCGGTCCGTGGGCGGAGTAGGTGCGATGGGCAAGGCGTGGCAGGCAGGCCTTTGGTATTTCCTGGCGATCTACGCGCTGGCGTTCCTGATGGGAACGGCACGGGTGCTGGTGGTGGCGCCGCTGATCGGACGGACCGCCGCGACGCTGATCGAACTGCCGATCGTGGTCGGCGCGTCATGGGTGGGAGCGACCTGGCTTGCGCGACGCTTCGATCTGCGCCGGCGATCCGGGCGCTGGCCGATGGCGCTGACCGGATTTGTGCTGCTGATCGCGGCTGAACTGTCGCTCGGCGTCTTCGGCTTCGGCCAGCGGCTCGATGCCATCCTCGCCGAGATGGCGACGCCCCTCGGGCTTGCCGGGCTGGCGGCGCAGGTCCTGTTCGGATTGATGCCGGTGCTGGTCGCCGATCTCGAGCCGGCGGCGCGGTCCGGCGGCGGCTGATCCCTCCGATGGCGCGACGGCAAACGGCCCCGGCGCCTTGGCGCTCCGGGGCCGTCATGCGGGTTCGACCAAGCACCGGTGGAGGCGCCGGGCCGTTGCGTTCAGTAGAGCGAGCCGGTCGAGGCGAGGGCGAACATCAGCTGGTCGTTGATGGTGCCGGTGACCTTCAGGCCCTTGTCGATCTCGAAGCGCTTGATCGCCTCGGCGGTTTCCGGACGCATGCGGCCGTCGGCCTTGCCCGGCGTGAAACCGAGCGCGGCCAGTGCCCGCTGCACCTTGGCGGTGCGATCGTCGGCGACGCCGGCGCGCATGTCGGTTTGCGGCGTGGCAGCGGCCGGCTGGGCCGGGCGCGGCGGCGCGACTTGCGGACGGGCGATGACCGGCACGGTCGCGACGGTGCGGGGCTCGGCCGGCGAGAACGAGGCGTTCTGGATCGGCATGGCGCCGACCCGCGTCGGCTGCGGCGGCGTCACCACCGGCCGGGCCTTCTGCGCCAGCACCAGGAGCCGGTCGGAATATTCGCCGGTCTGGGTGATGTTCAGCTGCTTTTCCAGGGCGCGGATGGCATCCGAGGTCATCGGACCGGAAATGCCGTCGACGCTGCCGGTATAGAGCCCGCGATCCTTGAGTACCGCCTGCAGCGCCCGCACGCGCGGGTCCTCGACCACGGCCGGCGCCGCCGCCGGCGCGGTCTGCTGGATCAGCGCCTCGATATTGCCCGGCGCCGGGGCCGGTGCCGGTGCGGCGGCCGGCTGGGAATCGCGCGCGGCGACGTCCTGGGCGGTGACCGGCGTGGTGCGCACGGCGCGGGTCGGCGCCGGTTCCGGAACCGGCAGGGCCTGCGAGATCGGCCCCGACACGCCGCGGGTTTCAAACAGCGGCGCCGGATGGCGGCCGTGCTGGTTGTTGAGGGCGTTCGACACGATCAGCGCCGCCGTCAGCAGGCCGACGAAGATGCCGCCGGCCTTCAGCGGATTGTCGCGACACATGGCGGCGATGCGCCAGGGCAATTCGCCGGCGGGCGAGCCGTGACGGCGGCCGCCGCGCGGCGGTTCGTCCCAGCCGTCATCGTAATCGTCATAAGCTTCGGCGGCACGCGCGCGCGACTTCATCGGTCAGGCTCTCTTTTGCATCATCGGCGCGACGGCCGACGGATTCTTGCGGTCACGCGGGCCGGCGGCATCGGCGGCGGCAAGCGCATGGATCTGCGCTCCGTCGCGGCCGCCCCGCACGACCTTCTCGGAATTCAGCGGAATATGAACGGTGACGCAGGTGCCGCTGCCGAGCTGGCTCTCGATCTCGAAGCGACCGCCATGCAGTTCGGCGATCCCCTTGACCATCGACAGGCCGAGGCCGGTCCCCTCATGGCGGCGGTCGTAGCCCGAATCGGCCTGAACGAACGGCGTGCCAAGGCGCGGCAGATCCTTGGCGTCGATGCCGACGCCGGTGTCGCGGACGTAATAGGCGGCGAAATCACCGTCGCGGCGCACGCCGAGGGTGACGCGACCGCCCGGCCGGGTGAACTTAATGGCATTCGACATCAGGTTGATCAGCACCTGCTTGATGGCGCGCCGGTCGCCGATCATCTCGCCGAGATTGACGGCGACGTCGGCGACGAGCTCGATGCCGCCGGCCTCGGCCTGGCCCGACATCATGTCGCGGGTGCCGTGGATCAGCGCCGCGGTCTCGAACGGCTCGACGACGATGTCGAACTTGCCGGCCTCGATCTTCGACATGTCGAGGATGTCGTTGACGACCTGCAGGAGATGCGTGCCGCTCTCGTGGATCAGCCGGACATATTCGCGCTGGCGATTGTCGGGCAGCCGGCCGAAGATCTCCGACTGCAGCATGTCGGAAAAGCCGATGATGGCGTTAAGCGGCGTGCGCAGCTCGTGGCTGACATTGGCCAGGAAGCGGGTCTTGGCGAGGCTCGCCTCCTCGGCGGCTTCATGGGCGCGGCGAAGCTGCTCCTCATGCGCCTTGCGCTCGGAGACGTTGCGGGTGACCGAGACGACCACGGCCATGCCGGTGATCGGATCTGGCTCGCTGATCGGACGGGCCGACATTTCCAGCCACACCCAGTGCTGGTCATGGGCCGGGGCATCGAGCTCGCCGAGGCGGACGCGGAATTCGACGGTACCGGACCCCGGCTCGCTCATCGCGTCCGACAGGGCCTTCAGATAGGCCGGCCGATCGGCGACATGGACGCGGCGGAACAGGCCGTCGCCGGCGATGGTCTTGGCGGTCAGCCCAAGCTCGCGCTCGACAGCGGGAGAGACGAACAGGATATCGCCGTTGGGCGCGTGGCCGGTGACGATGTCGGTGATGTTCTCGCTGAGGATGCGATAGTGGTCGCTGCGGGCGCGGGCGAGGTTTTCGCTGGTGCGGTGGACGAAGTCGACGCGGGCGGCGAGCGTGCCGGCATAGACCAGCGCGCACATGGTGGTGAGGCCGATAGCCACTTCCGGCGGCAGGGCGCCGATGACCGGCGCCGGCAGCCCGACGGTCAGCGAGGCCGCGAGAAGGGCAACGAGACCCGACAGGGCGATCACGGTCGAACGGGTGACGATGCGGCGCGAGCCGGAAAGCGTCGCCTCGATCGGCACCAGCGTCAGCCAGAACAGCGCATAGGAGCCGAGGCCGCCGGTCAGGGCGGCGACGAGGCAGACGGTGACGGTCGCGGCGACGGCAATGGCCATGTGGCCGTGGGCGATCCGGCCGGTGCGCGAAACATAAAGCGCGATCGGCGCCGGAGCGGCGAGCCCGGCGAGCACGGTCGCCTCGACGAAGCCGGTGGGGCCGATGAAGGCAAGGAACACCGGCAGCGCGATGAGCGCGATCAGGCCCGCACCCAGATTGGTGCCGATGAACGAGCGGTGGCGCGCGATCTCGACCGGTTCGGAACCGACCGCTTCATGCACGAGACCGTCGAGGTGACGGGCGACGGACGCCCAGAACTCGTTACGCAACGCTCTACCCCACACGCGCCCTTGCGAGCGCCCCGTCTTTTGATGTCAATGGACGGCAGAGCAAGGGTTACAGAGCGCGCTTAAGGAACGCCTAAATCCGGCTCCGCGACAGGGGCTGAAGCCTGCTTGAACCGGTTGTTGGGCAGGTTTGGGAGGGGGCGCGATCGGTCAATGTGCCGATATGGTGAACGCAAGGTTTCCGCCGCCGGGGCCGGTGTTCACACTCTGGCAACGGATGACGCAACGCCAGCCGATCGTCAATCGTCAGCAGCGCCGGCAACGACCGAATCGGCGGATTGATCGCCCGGGAGGTAAAGCCGGGCCTGCCGCGATTGTTCAAATTCGAATCAAATTCGCCGCGCATTCGAATCAAATTGCCGTGGCGATCGGAACCGCGATTTCACGTCCGTTTGCTAGGGTCGCCTCATCCGACAGAGCCGTCCGACAGAGATGGCCTGCACAGGAAGGGGTGTCACAATGCGTTTTATCATCAAGTCGGCGTTCTGGCTCGGCCTGGCGCTGTTCATCATTCCAATGCCGAAGGGCGAAAAGCCGAGCGCCGAGCGAACCGTCTCGGCAATCGAGGCGGTGGGCGCGGCACAAGAGGCCTTCTCCGACATCAAGGGCTTCTGCGATCGCAAGCCCGGCGCCTGCGAGGTCGGTCAGGCGGCGCTGGTGACGGTAGGCGAGCGCGCCAAGGTCGGCGCCAAAATGGTCTATGACTATCTCGACACCCAGCTGCCGTCGGACAAGGCGGCGCCGCAGTCGACCGGCACGGTCCCCAATCGCGCGGCCGCCCCGCCGGAGCCGCCCGCCAATCTCGCCCCGGCGACGGCGCAGCCGATGCACGTCCAGGTGCCGGCGCCGAACCCGATGAAGCTGCCGCAGCCGCGCCCGGACCCGAAATCCGAATCCCGTGCCAAGGAGCGCGAAGTGCCGCGCGGCTGAGCCCGACGCCGCCACGCCTCCAGCACGGCAAACCTTACCTGCGTGGGATCGATCCTGCCCTTTCCGGCCCACGAAACTCAGAAGGCGCGCATTTGCCGATGGCGAATGTCGCGCCTCCTTTTTTTGTCCCGGCCTTGGTGCCCGGATGCGACCGCGCGCGACGCCCGGCATTTGGACTTGGCCTCAGGGCCGCAAACCGGCTAAGAGGCGGAACGGAAAAAGCGCGGGGCGGGTTCATGTCGGTCGAAGACATCATCGGCGATTTCGAATTGATCGACGATTGGGAGCAGCGCCTGCACTACGTCATCGAACTTGGCCGCGACCTGCCGGCCCTGCCCGAGGATCTGCGCTGCGAGGCCAACAAGGTGCAAGGCTGCGCCAGCCAGGTGTGGCTGGCGACCCGGGTCGAGCGCGCGACCGGCCAGCCGGTGCTGGTGTTCCAGGGCGATTCCGATGCCCACATCGTCAAGGGCCTGGTGGCGATCCTGATCAAGGCCTATTCCGGCCTGCCGGCGGCGGACATCGCCGCCGCCGACCCGGTCAAGCTGTTTCAGGACATTCACCTGCGCGAACACCTGACGCCGCAGCGCTCCAACGGTCTCAATTCGATGATCGAGCGGATGAAGCGCGACGCCCGCACCGCGCTCGCCGACGGCTGATTCCCAACCGGACGGTTGGCTAGCCGCCGATCGAGGGACGGTAATCCGGCGTGCCCCAGTGGCCGGTTCGTCGCGCCCGGTCGGGGCCGCTGGCATGGTTCGCCAGTCCGTAATGGGTGGCAAGCCGCGCCAAGGCGAGCACCAGCACGATCTTCGCCGATCGCGGCGGCCAGCGCCGCTCGTCCTCGACCGTCTCGAGCCCCTTCAGGAAGCAGCAGACGTCGACAAGGACGCCAGAGAGTTCGGGACCGACCGCCTCCAGCGCCCGCTCGACCCGGACCCGCGCGGCGATCGCCGCGTCGTTGAGGTCGATGCCGCGCCCCGGCCCGCCGCCGGAGCCGCCCGAGCCCAGCAGCGCGCCCCAGTTCGACGTGACGCTCGGCATCATCGCGCCACGGGTGAAGTCCGCCCGCAGGCGCTCGCCTGCCTCGATCGATGCCGGATCGAGGAACGGCCGGCCATCCGGACCGCGCCGGGTGGCGAGCCAGCCGAGCGGGCTTTCGGCGATGTTGATGCGCGCCCGGTCGCCAGCGGCGCGGGGCGGGCGGGCATCGGTCGGCGGCAGCGAGCGCACGGCGCCATGCTGCTGGCGAAAATCCGGCTCGCCGCCGGGCTGGCGCAATCGGGCGACGCGGGCGCGGCCGAGATCGCTGAGCGTGACCCGGTCGTGTTCGTCGACCGTAACCAGCCCGGCGCGGGCCAGTGCCGCGACGAAGCCCGGCGGCAGGGCCAGTCGGGCGATGGCGCCGGCCTCGAAGCCGAGGCCGTGATCGGTGATCCGGGCGGGGCTCAGGTTGATCAGCGCCAGCGCCCGGGCCAGCAGGCGCTGATCGTCAAGTGAAGCGTTGGGCGGGGAGACGGGCGCGGGCATCAGCAGGCCTCCCGTTCGCCGCCGGCATAGCGGCTCCACGTCTGCGCGGCGTTTTCCAGGCAAATCAGGACCGCCTCGAAGCGCGGATCGTCGCGACGGTCCTCGATGGTGCGGCAGGCATGGGCGACCGTGGTGCGGTCGCGGCCGAAGCCCCGGCCGATCTGGCTCTTGCTCAGGCCAAAGGCGATATGGGCGAGATACATGGCGACCTGCCGGGCGAAGGCGATCGACGCGGACTTGCGCGTCGCGGCCGAGAGGTCCTCATGGCAGAGGTTGTAGGCGGCGACGACCAGGCTTTCGCAGAACAGGCAGGCATTCCGACTGGCATCGCGGCGGCTGGCACGGCGATGCTTCCTGGTGTCGCGGTAACGGCGCAATCCAATGGCGGTCATGGCTTCTCCTCACAGGAGCCAGCGTTTGCCGATATGGAAACCGCTGGATCCAATGACGCTACCTATAGCACGCCCAGGTATAACCGGGGATAAGTTGTATTATTTGCCACAACCTATCGTATCTTTGGGTAAACACACGACGTTTCGCCAAAACGCTGCTGACGGCCGCCTCCATGAAAACTGAGGGGCTTCGTTAACCATGTTTCCCGCCGCCCGGAGATACGACGGCTCGTCTTGCCGCAAACGGGAGTTATTGCCGGTTTGCGCGCCAAACCCACCGATCCGATGGCAAGCGGGTTTCGGGCGCAGCCGTCGCCGTCGCGCCATACGGACCCGCGACGGCGGCGCGGGCGGTGGCTCAGGCGCTGTCGGCGGGCGCAATCTGCCGGCAACCCAGGTTTGCAGCCACGTCGCCGCGCCGGTACAACCGCCGGCACATCGACGCGCGCCTGGTGGTCCCGCCCGGACGCTTGCCAAGGGCGCCGAAAGCCGCGAGGCTTGCCGCCTTGCGCCGGAGCCCCACGATGCCGACTGCCGCGATCGACTATGCCGCCGAGTACAACAACCGCGCCCGCGTCCCCGAGCATCCGGTTATCATGGCCGGCTGGGCGCGCGATGCCGCCGCCTATCGCGACGAGCGGCCGGACGCCAGCCTCGGCATCGCCTACGGACCATCGCCGCGCATGCGCTACGACTGGTTCCCGGCCGCCGGCGATGCCCCGGTGGTGCTGTTCATCCACGGCGGCTATTGGCAGGCGCTCGACGGCGGCAGCTTCTCGCACATGGCGCGCGGCGCCAACGCCCATGGCGTGGCAATGGCGGTGGCGACCTACGACCTCTGCCCGCAGGTGACGATCGCCGCGATCACCGAGGCGATGCGGCAATTGGTCGAGCATCTGGTGCGGCAGCGGGGAGGACCGGTCACCGTGTTCGGCCACTCGGCCGGCGGGCACTTGGCGGCGGAACTGCTGGCGACCGACTGGCGCGGGCGGAGCGCGGCGGCGCCGCCGGTGACGGCGGCGATGCCGGTTTCCGGGTTGTTCGAGCTTGAGCCGCTGGTGGCGACGCCGATCAATGCCGCCCTCGGGCTCGATCCGGCCGAGGCGCGGGCCTGCTCGCCGCTCGGCCGGCCGGTGCCGGCGGGAACCCGGCTGATCGCCATGGTCGGCGGCGACGAGTCGGGCGAATACCTGCGCCAGAGCCGCGAACTGGTGGAAACCTGGGGCGCGGGCGGCGCGCGCGCCCGGCTGATCGTCGCGCCCGGCGCCAACCACTTCACCGTGCTGGCGCCGTTCGCCTCCCCCGACTCCTCGGCGACGCGGGACCTGGTTTCGCTGGCGCAAGGCGGGTTCTGACCGGAAAATGCGTTGATAACGACATGATCCGGCGGTTTGCCGGGATGACAATCCCATCCGCTCCGCTATCTGCGTCGATGCGAACCGACAAGGTCGCGTTTGACCGGATGCCCGCATGGATCTCAAATCGCTCGCCTGCCCCCTGCTTCTCGCCGGCCTGATCGCCGCGTCGTCGCCGGCCGCGGCCGAGGTCAGGGTCGGATTCGTCACGACGCTGTCGGGACCGTCGGCGGTGATCGGCCAGCATATGCGCGACGGCTTTCTCCTCGGCCTCGCCAGTCTCGACGGCAAGCTCGGCGGCGAACCGGCCGAGGCGATCGTCGTCGATGACGAGCTGAAGCCCGATGTGGCCGTCGCCCGGGTCAAGGCGCTGATCGAGCGCGACCGGGTCGACTTCATCGCCGGGCTGGCCTTCTCGAACGTGCTGCTGGCGGTGGCCAAGCCGGTCTTCGAGGCCGAGACGTTCCTGATCGGCGCCAATGCCGGCCCGTCGGTGCTGGCCGGCAAGGGCTGCTCGCCGTGGTTCTTCTCCACCTCGTTCCAGAACGACCAGATCGCCGAAGTGGTCGGCACGCTGGCGAATGCCAGGGGCTACCGGCGCATGGCCCTGCTGGCGCCCAACTATCAGGCCGGCAGGGACATGATCGCCGGGTTCAAGCGGACCTTCGCCGGCGAGGTGGTCGAGGAAATCCACGCGCCGATGGGGGCGCTCGACTTCTCCGCCGAGCTGGCGCGGATCGCGTCGCTGCAGCCGGATGCGTTCTTCTCGTTCATGCCGGGCGGCATGGGCGTGCAACTGGTGAAGCAGGTGAGGCAATCGGGCATCAACGCGCTGGTGCCGTTCATTTCCGGCTTCGTCATCGACGAGGCGACCTTGCCGGCGACCGGCGAGGCGGCGCTGGGGCTCGTCGCGGCGCTGCACTGGTCGCCGAGCCTCGACAATCCCGAAAACCGGGTCTTCGTCGAACGGTTCGAGGCCAGGTTCGGCTATGTACCATCCTATTACGCCGCCCAGGGCTATGACGCGGCCCGCCTCATCGACGGCGCGCTGACCAAGGCCGGCGGCAAGGCGGCACCCAAGGCGGCGATCCGGCAAGCGCTGGCATCGGCGCCGTTCAAGTCGGTGCGCGGGGCGTTCCGCTTCAACGGCAACGGCTTTCCGATCCAGGATTTCCACGAGATCGAGGTAGAGCGCCGGGCCGACGGCAAGTTCCAGAGCCGCGTGGTGGCGACGCTCGCCCGCGACCACGCCGACGCCCATGCCGGCAACTGCAAGGCGCGCTGAGGGCCGCGCACCGGCGATTTCGCCGCGACCCGCCGTTAAAACGCCTGCGGAAACAAGCAACCGCGCCGATTTCGATTCCGTCGTTTCCAAATCTGCTCTAGGGTCGCCGCCGAACTGCAAAACCCTGAAAAGCCAAGGAGACGAGGGGATGAAGCTTGCCAAACTGGCGCTCGGCGCCACCATGCTGTCGATCATGTCGTTGCCGGCCGCGGCCGACGTCAAGGTCGGTCTGGTTTCGACGCTGTCGGGCCCGTCGGCGGCCCTCGGCCAGCACATGCGCGACGGCTTCCTGCTCGGCGTCAAGCTCGCCGGCGGCAAGCTCGGCGGCGAGACGGCGCAGGTGATCGTCACCGACGACGAACTGAAGCCGGACGTGGCGGTGACCAAGGTCAAGGGCCTGATCGAGAGCGACAAGGTCGATTTCGTCGCCGGCGTCGTGTTCTCCAACGTGATGATGGCGATCGCCAAGCCGGTGTTCGACAGCCAGACCTTCCTCGTTTCCGGCAATGCCGGCCCGTCGCCGCTCGCCGGCAAGACCTGCTCGCCGTTCTTCTTCTCGGCCTCCTACCAGAACGACCAGAACCACGAGGTGATGGGCAAGCATGCGCAGGACAAGGGCTACAAGCGCGTCATCCTGATGACCCCGAACTATCAGGCCGGCAAGGACTCGATGGCCGGGTTCAAGCGCCACTTCAAGGGCGAGGTGGTGGAAGAGATCTTCACCCAGCTCGGCCAGCTCGACTTCGCGCCGGAACTCGCCAAGATCGCCTCGGCCAAGCCGGACGCGATCTTCACCTTCATGCCGGGCGGCATGGGCGTCAACCTGGTGAAGCAGTACCGCCAGGCCGGTCTTGCCGACCAGATCCCGTTCCTGTCGGCCTTCACCATCGACGAAACCACCCTGCCGGCCACCCAGGACGCGGCCGTCGGGCTGATTTCCGGCGCCGAATGGGCGCCGAACCTCGACACCGCCGAGAACAAGGCCTTCGTCGCCGCCTTCGAGAAGGAATACGGCTACGTCCCGTCGCTCTACGCCGCCCAGGGCTATGACGCGGCGCAGCTGATCGACGGCGCCCTGAAGAAGACCGGCGGCAAGACCGCCGACAAGGACGCCCTGCGCGCGGCGCTGAAGTCGGCGCCGTTCAAGTCGATCCGCGGCGACTTCAAGTTCAACAGCAACGGCTTCCCGGTACAGGACTTCTACGTCGTCAAGGCCGGCAAGCGCGCCGACGGCAAGTTCGCCACCGAAGTCGTCACCAAGGCCTTCGACGACTACGGCGACGTCTACGCCGCCGACTGCCCGCTGAAGTGAGACCCTGACCGGCAACGGTGTGCCGGGATTTCCCCCGGATGTCCCTCCCCTTTACGGGGAGGGTGGCGCGGAGCGCCGGGTGGGGTAGGTTACCCCGAGTGTGGGCTCGAAGTCCTCGCACCGGGCTGGCGACCTCCTCCGGCGGCGTTGCCGCCACCTCCCCCATAAAGGAGGAGGGAGCCGGGGCGGCTGGCAGAGCGGGTCAGCCGCCGATCTTGCTGAAATCGGCGACGGTGCGGGTGACGCGGCGGAGCTGGGCGAGGAGGCGCAGGCGGTTGAGGCGGAGCGCCGGGTCATCGGCGTTGACCAGCACCTTGTCGAAGAAGGCATCGACCGCCGGGCGCAGCTCGGCGAGGGTGCGCATGGCGGCGGCGAAGTCCTCTTCCAGCACGTGGCGCTCGGCGTGGGACTGGGCGGCGTCCAGCACGTGGGCCAGCGTCTTTTCCTCGTCGGCGACCAGAACATGGGCGTCAACCGGCGCCTCGAAGGCGCCGTCGCCGTCCTTCTTTTCCTCGGCCTTGAGGATGTTGGCGGCGCGGCGGAAGCCGGCGAGCAGGTTCTTGCCGTCCTCGCTGTCGAGGAACGAGGCGAGCGCGTCGACACGGCGAACGACGAGCACGAGGTCATCCTGGCCGCCGAGGGCGAACACCGCATCGACGAGGTCGTGACGGGCGCCCTGATCGCGCAGCTGCACCTTGAGGCGGTCGGCGATGAAGTCCATCAGGGAAACGGCTTCCGCCGCGAAGGTCCCGGAGCCGAAGGCGGCCGGCAGGCGCGGCTGGGCGCGTTTGACGCCCTCGGGTTCGGCCTGCTGGAACAACGGCACCAGGGTGATGCGGTGGCCATTGTCCAGCACCAGGCGAATGACGCCGAGGGCGGCGCGGCGCAGGGCGTAGGGGTCCTTCGAGCCGGTCGGCTTTTCGCCGATTACCCAGAAGCCCATCAGCACGTCGATCTTGTCGGCGAGGGCCACCGCCACCGAGACCGGGTGGGAGGGCACGCTGTCGGTGGGGCCGAGCGGCTTGTAGTGTTCCTCGATCGCCTGGGCGACATCCGGGCTTTCGCCCTGGATCTCGGCATAGCGGCGGCCCATCAGGCCCTGCACCTCGGGGAACTCGCCGACGACCTCGGTCATAAGGTCGGCCTTGGCGAGTTCGGCGGCGCGGGCGGCATGGCCGGGATCGGCGCCGACCAGCGGGGCGATGTGGCGGGCAAGGGCGACGAGGCGATCGACGCGGGCGCCCTGGGTGCCGAGCTTTTCGTGGAAGACGATGTTGAGGGCGCGCAGCTTGGCCAGCCGCTGGTCGAGGATGGTGCCCTTGTCCTCATAGTCGGGCAGCGGGCGCTGGTCGGTCTGCCAGAAATACAGCGCATCCGACAGGCGGGCGCGGATGACGCGGCCGTTGCCGTCGACGATCTTGGCGCCGCCATCGGTGGCGACGAGATTGGAGGTGAGCAGGAACTTGTTGGCGAGGCGGCCCGTCCTGGGATCGCGCAGGACGAAGCACTTCTGGTTGGCGCGGATGGTGGCGCGCACCACCTCGCCCGGCACCTCAAGGAAGCGCTCCTCGAACGTGCCCATCAGCACCACCGGCCATTCGACCAGGCCGGCGACTTCCTCCAGCAGACCCTCGTCCTCGACCAGTTCCAGCCCCTGGGCAAAGGCGAGCGTGCGGGCGTCGTGGAGGATGATCTCCTTGCGCCGGTCGGCGTCGAGCACGACCCGGGCCTTCTCCAGCTTGGCGACATAGTCGTCGAAGCGCTTGACCTCGAACCGGGCGGGGGCAAGGAAGCGGTGGCCCTCGGTGGAATTGCCCGCGGCGATGCCGTCAACGTCGAAGGCGACGACCGTCGGCTCCTCGGTTTCCGGGCCGAAGGTGCAGAGGATCGACTGCAGCGGCCGCACCCAGGTGAGCCGGCCGGAGCCCCAGCGCATCTGCTTCGGCCAGGGGAAGGTGCGGATCACCTTCGGCACCAGCTCGGCGATGACGTCGATGGCATCGCGGCCGGGCTTGGCGAGGAGGGCGACGTAGTAGTCGCCCTTCTTCGGATCGGCGATGATCTGGGCCTCGTCGAGCGAGGCAAGGCCGGCGCCCTTGAGGAAGCCGTCGATGGCGGCGGGCGGCGCGCCGACGCGCGGGCCCTTCTTTTCTTCCTTGAGATCGGGCGAGCGGGCCGGAACGCCGACGACATTCAGCGCCAGCCGGCGCGGCGTCGCATAGGCCTTGGCGCCCTCATAGAGCAGGCCGGCATCGACCAGGCCGTCGGTGATCAGCTTCTTCAGATCGTCCGCCGCCTTGCGCTGCATGCGCGCGGGGATTTCCTCGGAGAACAGTTCAATGAGCAGGTCGGGCATGGGACGATCTCGGACCGGTTTTGGCGGCGCGGACGGGCGCCGATCTTGGGCTGCGGCATAGCAATGGCTGGCGCGATTGTCACGCCGGAATGACGGACGGTCGGCAAATGCGGGCGTTTGGGGACAATGTCACCACATGCCGCCGGCCTCGATCCAGCCGGGCAGTTGGGCGGCGAGCATGCGGGCGGCGCGGGCGGCGGCTTCCTCGTCGTCGTAAAGGGCGAAACAGGTAGCGCCCGAGCCGGACATGCGGGCGATGCGGGCGCCGGGGGTGCGGCGCATCGCCTCCAGCGTGGCGGCGATGGCCGGGGCAAGGCCGATCGCCGGGTCGGAGAGGTCGTTGCGGGTGGCCTCGAGCCAGTCGGCGACATGGCGGGCGTCCTGCCACGCGTCCGGCAGGGCCGGCAGGGCGGGGCTGTCGCGGCGGGCGAGCGCGCGGAACACCGCCGGCGTCGAGACGGCGACGCCGGGATTGGCGAGAACCAGCCCCATGCCATCCGGCCAGGCGGGGCCATGGACCAGCGTCTCGCCGATGCCGGCGGCGCGCAGGCAAATGCCGCCGCCCTGGGCGCCGGCAAGGCACATGGGCACATCGGCGCCGAGGGTCAGGCCGAGAGCGGCAAGGCGCGCCGGCGGCAGACCGAGGCGCCACAGCTGATCGAGGGCGATCAGCGCGGCGGCGGCGTCGGTCGAGCCGCCGCCGATGCCGGAGGCGATCGGCAGGTCCTTGGCGAGGGCAATCGCGGCGCCGACCGGCGCCGGCGCCTCGACGGCAAGGAGGCGGGCGGCGCGCAGCACCAGATTGTCGGCATCGGCGGCGAGTTCGGCGGCAAAGCGGCCGGCAAGACGCAGGATCAGGTCGCCGGCGCCGGCCGCGTCGACCTCGATCTCGTCGCCGATCGCGGCAAAGCCGACCAGGGTGTCGAGCAGATGATAGCCGTCATCGCGCCGGCCGGTGACGTGCAGGGCGAAATTGATCTTGGCCGGAGCAAAGCGACGGATCATCGACGGGCCGCCCGCCTGATTCACTGGTTCACCGGTTCACTGGGCGGCGGTCGCCGGAGGCGTGCCGGCAGCGGGTGCCGGGGCGACGGGGGGCTGATCGGCGAGGCCATCCTTCAGCTTGGCCTGGATCTTGGTCAGATCCTCCGGCTCGGGCTTGAGGTCGAGAGCGTGGCGCCACTGGAATCCGGCCTCAAGCTTGCGCCCTACCCGCCAGTAGGCATCGCCGAGATGATCGTTGATCACCGGGTCCTCGGGACGCAGCAGCACGGCGCGCTCGAGTTCGACGACGGCTTCCTCGTAGCGGCCGAGGCGGTAGAGCGCCCAGCCGAGGCTGTCGACGATATAGCCGTCGTCGGGACGCAGGCTGACGGCCTTCTTCACCAGATCGAGGCCCTCGCCCAGGTTCATCCCCATGTCGATCCACGAATAGCCGAGATAGTTCAGCACATGCGGTTCGTCGGGGTTGAGTTCGAGCGCCTTCTTGAAGTCGGCCTCGGCCTTGGGCCACTGCTTGGTGCGTTCATGGGCAATGCCGCGATAATAGAACAGCGACCAGTCGGTGGATTGCAGATTGGGGATCAGCGCCAGGGCCTTGGTATAGGCCTCGGCGGCTTCGGCGAACTTCTTGTTGACGCGCATGACGTCGGCGAGCGCCATCATCGCGTCGACGTCGGAGGGGACCTGGGCGACGATGGTCTCGAGGTGCTTCTTCGACTCGTCGAAATTGTCGAGCATGTTGTAGAAGCGGCCGACCTGGATCTCGGTCATGGCCCGCAGCGGCGATTGTGGGCCGATCTGGGCGAGAATGCCGATCGACTTGTCGTATTGCTTGAGCTGGCCATGCAGCGACGACAGCGACACCAGCGCCAGTTCGGCCTTGGGATCGAGATGCAGGGCGAGGCGCAGATAGATGGCGCCGACCTCCTCGCCGCCGTCGCGGCCGAGGGCGGCGCCGAGGCCGTAGAGCAGTTCGCCGGCGCCGGCCTGGGCGCTCGTCAGCAGCGGTCCCGGCATCTGGCTGGAGCCGATGGCGGCCAGGGTGGCCTTGATCATCGGGTGATCGGGCACTTCCTTGGCGAATTCGGTCAGCACCTTGCGGGCTTCCTCGACCCGCCCGGCGCGGGCCAGGACGCGGGCATAGGCGTCGGTGACGCGCAGGGCGTTGGGATCGCCCTTGTGGGCGGCCTCGAGCCGCTTCAAGGCCTCGTCGCGCTTGCCGGCGAGATCGGCGATCAGGCCGCCGTGATAGTTCTTGAAGGTCGCGTACCAGTCGGGGCCGTTGAGCTTGTCGAGGCTGGCGAGCGCCTCGGCGGGGCTGCCCTGGCCGAACTGGGTCCAGGCGTTGATGATGGCGGCGGTGAGATCGCCAAGGGGACCCTGGGCGCCGGCGCGGATCTGGGTGCGGGCCCGCTCCCAGCGGCCGGCCTTCAGCGCGTCGATGCCGAGCGCGAGGCGGGCAAGGCGGGCGCCGCGATCGCGGGCGATCAGCTGTTCGGCCAGCGGCATGGCCTCGCGCACGCGGCCATCGGCGATGAGCAGGGTGAAGGCGCGCTCGAGCAGGAAGGCGTTGCCGGGATCGTCGCCAAGCGCCTCGGAGAAGAAGCGGGCGGCGGCGCTCATGTCGCGGGTGGCGTTGGCATAGCGCGCGGCGAGGTAATTGCCGGAGAGCGACGTCGGCAGCTCGACGGAACCGGTGGGCAGGTCCGTCTGCGGCTTGGCGACCTTGGCGGCGTCGGCGACGCCGCCAGAGGCCAGCAGCGCGGCGACGATGGCGCCGGTGGCGACCAGCGAGCGGCCAAGGCGCGCGAACCGCGAGGAAAACGACTTCGTACCCATCCGGTATCCCTGATTCTCGTGGCCCGGACCGTCATTTCGACGGGTCGAGCGGCAGGCCGGGCATTCGCCGACACGTGCGCTCGAGATCGAATCCGCAGCCTTGCAAGTCCGTTCAATTCTTGTCGCCGCTAGATTGGCGGTTTTGCGGCCGAATGTGAAGGCTTGATCCGGCATTATCGACGAACGCGTCGACGGGACGCGCCGGCAATGGCGGATTTTCGCCGACGGAGACCGTCCGACGGGCTCTCGCGCCCCCGGGCGGGCTGCGACGGAAGCGCCCGAAGAATGCGAGGCGGATTGCGTTTGATCCGCTCATGTGACAAGGACGATCGCAGGTTTCGGGGTGGGTCGACACCTCTCTAACTTCTTGTTTTATCGCAAGGAGTTTCGGTTTGACCATGCAGCGGGACCGCGTGGCCGGACAATCCGGCGCCACGGGACGGTTTGGAGTTGCGGCGAGGCGCGCTACAGGCTTCAATCGGTTCGCAATTCGAGTGCGCTCCGGTCGCGCGTCGACCGTTCCTTCGGCACTCGCAACACTACCCATTCGGCTGCCGGCCCGCGCCGGCGCGCATGGCATCGGCATCGGTCCCTTCGGCCCCGCGGCCGGAAACAACGACGTGGAGAATAAGTCACGATGACGACCTGGGTCTTCACCTTTGGCGACGGCAAGGCCGAAGGCACCGCCGGCATGCGCGATCTTCTCGGCGGCAAGGGGGCGAACCTCGCCGAAATGGCCAATCTCGGCCTGCCGGTGCCGCCCGGGTTCACCATCACCACCGAGGTCTGCCGGCATTTCTATGCCCATGGCCGCAGCTATCCCGACGATCTCAAGGCGCAGGTCGAGGCGGCGCTCGACCATGTCGGCGGCCTGACCGGGCGCCGCTTCGGCAACGATGCCAATCCGATGCTGGTGTCGGTGCGCTCGGGCGCGCGCGCCTCGATGCCGGGGATGATGGACACGATCCTCAATCTCGGCCTCAACGACGTCACGGTCGTGGCGGTGGCGACGCAATCCGGCAATGCGCGCTTTGCCTGGGACAGCTACCGGCGGTTCATCCAGATGTATTCCAACGTGGTGCTCGATCTCGACCATCATGCGTTCGAGGAGATCCTGGAGCAGACCAAGGACCGGCGCGGCTATCTGCTCGACACCGACATGACCGCCGAGGACTGGCAGGAAATCGTCGTCGACTACAAGGCGCTGGTCGAGCGCGAGCTGGAGCGGCCATTCCCGCAGGATGCGCACGAGCAGCTGTGGGGGGCGATCGGGGCGGTGTTTTCCTCGTGGATGAACACCCGCGCCAACACCTATCGCCGCCTGCACGGCATTCCGGAAAGCTGGGGCACCGCGGTCAACATACAGGCGATGGTGTTCGGCAACATGGGCGACAGTTCCGCCACCGGCGTCGCCTTCACCCGCAATCCGTCGACCGGCGAGAAGGCACTCTATGGCGAGTTCCTGGTCAATGCCCAGGGCGAGGACGTGGTTGCCGGCATCCGCACGCCGCAGGACATCACCGAGGCGGCGCGGCTGGCGGCGCGATCGGACAAGCCGTCGCTGGAACAGCTGATGCCGGCGTGTTTTTCCGAGTTCCTCGACATCTGCGGCAAGCTGGAGCGGCATTACCGCGACATGCAGGACGTGGAGTTCACCATCGAGCGCGGCAAATTGTGGATGCTGCAGACCCGCGCCGGCAAGCGCACCGCCAAGGCGGCGCTGAAGATCGCGGTGGAGATGGCGGCGGAAGGGCTGATCTCGCGCGAGGAGGCGATCGGGCGGATCGAGCCGTCGTCGCTCGACCAGCTGCTGCATCCGACCATCGACCCGAAGGCGGAGCGGCGGATCATGGCCTCGGGCCTGCCGGCGTCGCCGGGGGCGGCCTGCGGCGAGATCGTGTTTTCCTCCGACGAGGCCGAACAGCTGAAGGCGATCGGGCGCAAGGTGATCCTGGTGCGGGTGGAGACGAGCCCGGAGGACATCCACGGCATGCATGCCTCGGAGGGCATTCTGACAACGCGCGGCGGCATGACCAGCCATGCGGCGGTGGTGGCGCGCGGCATGGGCAAGCCCTGCGTTTCCGGCGCCGGCGGATTGCGGGTCGACTATGCCGCCCAGACGATGACGGCGGCGGGCAAGACGTTGGCGAAGGGCGACGTCATCACCATCGACGGCTCGACCGGACAGGTGCTGATCGGCGAGGTGGCGATGCTGCAGCCGGAGCTTTCCGGCGATTTCGCCCGGCTGATGGAATGGGCCGACGCCATCCGGCGGATGAAGGTGCGCACCAATGCCGAGACCCCGGCGGACGCGCGCGCGGCGCGGCAGTTCGGCGCCGAGGGCATCGGGCTGTGCCGCACCGAACACATGTTCTTCGACGAGGGCCGCATCGTGGCGGTGCGCGAGATGATCCTCGCCGACAGCGAGAAGGACCGGCGGACGGCGCTCGCCAAGCTTCTGCCGATGCAGCGGCAGGATTTCGTCGAGCTGTTCGAGATCATGCACGGGCTGCCGGTGACGATCCGCCTGCTCGATCCGCCGCTGCACGAGTTCCTGCCGCACACCGACGAGGAGATCGCGGCGGTTTCGGCGGCGATGGGCGTGCCGGCGGCGAAGCTGAAGGAGCGGGCCGAGGCCCTGCACGAGTTCAACCCGATGCTGGGGCATCGCGGCGTGCGGCTGGCGATTTCCTATCCGGAGATCGCCGAGATGCAGGCACGGGCGATCATCGAGGCGGCGGCGATCGCCGGCAAGGCCACCGGCGCGCCGGTGGTGCCGGAAATCATGGTGCCGCTGGTGTTCGCCAAGGCCGAGCTCGACCTGGTCAAGGGCCGCATCGACGCGATGGCGGCGGCGGTGGAAAAGGAGACCGGCGTCAAGATCGCCTATCACGTCGGCACGATGATCGAGTTGCCGCGCGCGGCGATCATGGCCGGCAAGATCGCCGAGACGGCGGAGTTCTTCTCATTCGGCACCAACGACCTGACCCAGACCACCTACGGGCTGTCGCGCGACGACGCGGCGTCGTTCCTTAACGCCTATCTCGGGCGCGGCATCATCGAGGTCGACCCGTTCGTGTCGCTGGACACCGAGGGTGTCGGCGAACTGGTGAAGCTCGCCGCCGAGCGCGGCCGGGCTACCCGGCCGGGGATCAAGCTCGGGATCTGTGGCGAGCATGGCGGCGATCCGGCATCGATCGCGTTCTGCGAGAAGGTCGGGCTGGACTATATCTCCTGTTCGCCGTTCCGGGTACCGATCGCCCGGCTGGCGGCGGCGCAATCGGCGCTGGCGTCGGGCGGCGGCGCGGCGGCAATGCGGCGGACGGAGAATGCGTGAGCGGCGCCGGCGGGCTTTGACGATGGTCGAAGCCCGTCGCGGATTGCCCCGGACGACGGCATCGCCGATAAAGCCGGACCTTCACTCCGAGCGAGCCTGATGCCGTGACCCGTCCCCTGCCCTCCCTCGACCAGATCCGCGCCGGCGGCAAGGCGGCCGTGGCGCGGGCGCTGACGACGATCGAGACCGCCGATGGAACGGAAGCGCTGGCGCGGCTGCTCGACGCGGCCGCGGCAGATCCGCAAGGCTTCGTGCTCGGCCTCACCGGACCGCCGGGGGTGGGCAAGTCGACGCTGACCAATGCCCTGATCCGGGCCTATCGCGGCGCCGGGCTGACGGTCGGGGTGATCGCCGTCGATCCGTCGTCGCGGTTCACCGGCGGCGCGCTGCTCGGCGACCGCACCCGGCTGCAGACCGACCCGGAGGACAAGGGCGTGTTCGTGCGCTCGATGGCGGCGCGCGACCGGCTCGGCGGCCTGTCCGACCACGCGGTGGCGGCGATCGTGCTGATGCGGGCGCTGTTCGACCGGGTGATCGTCGAGTCGGTCGGCATCGGCCAGTCGGAAGCCGACATCGCCTTCGTCGCCGACAGCGTGCTGCTGTGCATCCAGCCGGGATCGGGCGACAGCCTGCAGTTCATGAAGGCGGGCATCATGGAAGTGCCCGACATCGTCGTCGTCACCAAGGCCGACATGGGCGCCCCGGCGCGACGCGCCCGCGCCGATGTCGCCGGTGCCCTGTCGCTGGCGCAGAGTGCGCCGGGCGCCTGGGGCGCGCCGGTGGTGCTGACCTCCGCCGTCACAGGCGAGGGACTTGGCGATGTGGTCGACGCGGCGGCGCGGCACCTCGGCTGGCTTGGCGAGACCGGCCGGCTGGCGGCGCAGCGCGACGGCCAGCGCCGGCACTGGATCGAGGACGCCCTGCGCACCCGCTTCGGCCACCGCGGCCTCGCCCGCATCGACATCCCCGCCGCGCTCACGGACGCGGGAGGCCCGTTCGAGGCGATCAGACGGGCGAGCGAGGGGCTTGAAAGGCGCATCGGGTGAGTGTCCAATCTGTTGATGCCAACTTCAGCGACGCCAGAAATCCAGAAAAGCGAAACGCCCATCACCGGTTCCTGCCATTGCCGGCGCTTGCGGTTTTCGCTGGCGGGCGAGCCGAGCGCGGTGGGGTGGTGCCACTGTTCGATCTGCCGGCGGACGACCGGGGCACCGGCGATGGTGTGGGTGACGGTGGAACGGCGGGCGTTGACGATCGAAGGGACGCCGAGGGTCTATCGGTCGTCGTCCAGGGCCGAGCGGTGGTTTTGCGGCGAATGCGGGGCGCAGATGGCATTCGCGCCCGACGGCAAGCCGACCGTCGATCTGATGATCGGCTGTTTCGATCAGCCGGAGCGGTTCGCGCCGGGCGAGCACTCGTTCTTCTGTGAACATATCGGCTGGTTCGATCCGGCGGACGGGTTGCCACGGCGCGAGGGCGACTGATGCCATCGGGCATTTGAAATGACCGATGGTATTCCTGACGCGAATTTTTCATGCCTCTGATGCAGATGAGAAATTCGCGTGTTCCCGGAGGTCGGGCGCGCCGGCGCCCTCGTTCGCTGGCAACAAGGCGGGCAACAGCCCGTCGGGCGACGCCGGACCCCGCGGCAAGCCCGGGCGGAAAACCCTTTCATTCCCAATATTTTCGAGCGGTTGCGCGGCTTAACCCAAAATCAAGGTTACCGGCCGATAAATCATGTCGTCCGCTCCCGATGCGACCCGGAAGGTTCAGTTCAGCGTTTTTCCGGCGCATCGCGGGGCGGCATGTTGCCTTGCGTCTCTTGTGCCGAGTAGCTGTCATGCGTCAGTGCCGTGGGCGACCGAGGTCGCATCGCGCCCGGAATCTGATCGGGATCACGATCACGGCGGCCGTGCTGATGCTCGGCGCGACCGGAGGGATCGGCCGACAGGATTTGGCGGGGCTGCTGTTCGACGAGCCCGGCACGGAGAGCGCCCACCCCCACCTTCCCAGCCTGCTGACCCAGTCGCCGACGCTTGCCGTCGCCAGACGCGATGCGACGACGGGCGAAGACGTCGAAGCCGCTATTCATCTTGACCGCAGCGCCGGTGTCGATGGCCACGTCGACGAGGCGACGGCGGCCGGCATCGAGGCGCGGCTGGCCCGGGCGCTGGGGCCGGTGACATCGCCGCCGCGCGTGGTGCGCGAGGCCAAGACCGACGCGGATGTCACGGTTTCGCCGCGCATGAACCGGCCCGACCCGACGGCGGGCCTGGTGTTTCGCCTCGATTCGGTGCTGGCGGAGGCGCCGGCCGCGACGATGCCGGCGAGCCAGTTCGAGGAATTCCAGCGGTTCTTCGTTGCCGACGTCAGCGGCTTTATCCGAGAGCCGTCGGCGCCGCGCGACCGGCCGGCGCTTTACGCCGCCCATCCCTCGCCGGAAATGCTGGTCGCGCTCGCCGCCGCCTCGCGGAAGGCGGCCGAAAAGCCGGCCGCACCACGCAGCATCGTGGCGCGGTTCGCCCCGGCGAGGGCGGACACGCCGGTGCTCGGCTATGCGGCCGAGGCAGCGGCGCCGGAGGAGAAATCGCCGTTCGCCAAGCTGTTCGGCGGGCTGATCGGCAAGACCGACGATGGCGTCATCCTGCGCCGCCACAGCGTCACCCGCGCCACCCATCCCTGGTTCAATGCGCCGCTGTCGGCCAGCGTGCGATCGGCCAAGGAACTCAAGTGCCTGGCGGAAGGGATCTATTTCGAATCGCGCGGCGAGATCGAACGCGGCCAGGCGGCCGTGGCGCAGGTGATCCTGAACCGGGTGAAGAACCCGGCCTACCCGGACACGGTCTGCGGCGTCGTCTACCAGAATTCCGGCTGGTACAATCGCTGCCAGTTCTCGTTCGCCTGCGATCGCTATGCCGACCGCATCCGCGAACCCGAGGCGTGGGCGACGGCGCAGCGCATCGCCAAGGCCGTGGTCGAGGGCGAGATCTTCATCGACGAGATCGCCGATTCAACCCACTATCACGCCACCTATGTGGCGCCGCCCTGGCGCCGCACCATGATCCGGCTGACGCGCATCGGCGTCCACATCTTCTACCGGACGCGGGGCGGCGGCTGGATCTGAGGCGAGGCCGACGACCGGGCCGCCTGCCGCGCCGCCCTCCCCTCTTCCTTTCGGCGCGACATCCGGGTATTGCCGCATGATGGATCCGATTGCCGGGGGCAGGCGGCGCCGCGTATTCCAGCATGAGGCAGACCCGCATGGCCCCGAGCCACGGCCGTATCAACGCCAGCGACATCGACGCGATCACGACGGCCGCCGAAGCGGGCGAGCCGTTCCACGCCTATTGCCTGGCCTGGTGGCACGCCGAGGGCCACTATGTGGCGCGCGATCCGCAGGCGGCGCGGCACTGGTTTTCCCTGCTCGCCCGGCTTGCCGGCGAAAAGGGCACGCTGGAACAGCTGCGCTATCTGCGCCGCGAGCGCGATGTCGCCGGGTTCGAGGCAGCGTTCGACGCGACGCCGGACTGGCGGCTCGGGGCGATCCATCGGCTGAAGGCGGAATTCCTCGCCGACCGCGCCGGCCCGAGCGACGAGATCGCGCGACTGCTCCAGCGCGCCGCCGAGCGCGGCGACCTCATCGCCCGCTGTCGGCTGCATCGGCTGCGGCATCGCGGCGGCCAGCGCCTCGCCGGTCTCGGCGGCGAACTCACGATCATCATCGCGATCCTGCGGCAGTTCTGGGCCAACCCAAAGGACGATTCGATCCTGCTGCGCTGGGAGCCGGACCGCCCGGATGACCTGGCGGGGTGAGACGCGGCTGCCGGCGGGGGCGACATCGGGCGATCCCAAGGCCGCACATTCGCGATGCAAATGAGCGTGAACGAAAACCCCTGATCACTATATTTAGTGTTTACGTTGTATTTTACCGTCGCTACGTCTAGGCGATGAGCAAAACGAACTGCATCCCGCATCCATCCGGCCGCTCCCATTTCGGCGAAATTCCCGAGATGGCGACGCGCGGCGTGGTGATCCCGGCGGGGTTGATCTACCTGTTGCGAGGGACGCATCTGGGGCCAAACAAGGGCTTCGGGGCTCAACACATCTGGATCGAGCATGAACTGGAAATGGCGAGGTTGGGGTTTGGCCGCTTCGAAGACGTGCCGCAGTTCGTCGCAAGGATCATTCAGGTCGGATCGCCCGTGTTCTTCGAGGGCGGGTTCAATCGGACGACCAAGATCGCCGTTGTCAGAGCCAGATCAGGCACCGCGATCCTGCAATCGGTGCATCGGCGCGAGGGGCACATCTGGTCGATCGTGACGGCCTTTGCCGGAACGAAAACGCACGGCACCAAGGTTGGCACCGTGCGCTGAATATCCGCAGTAGCAGCGTCTCCTTAGCGCGTCGGGTTCGGAGACCACCCGAAGTGTCCTGCGACTGGATCGCCTGACCGATCCCCCATCCACATAAGCGGGCCAATTATCAGGTGAAGCCGGCTCAAAATGCTCTTTATGGGTCTTCAATATGTGGTTTGCCGGCTGGCTGTTGTCAAGCACAACCGGTGACGGCGACGACGTCCGGCAAGGCGGCGCGGGCCGCTTGCGGCATCCGGGATCCGATGGTGCGAGGCGGTGGCGTTAAATGTTGAAATTGGCTGATCCTGTTTCGGCAAAACCGTCGTAACATCGGCATCGATCATGCTTGCGATGAATGGACCGGAATGGCTGATGCCCTGCCCACGCTCGAACAGCTGCTGGCGCTTTGCGCCGGTGGGGACAAGCGTGCGTTCGGGGAGTTCTATCAGCGCACCAGCACGAAACTTTTCGGCGTGGCGCTCGGTATTGCGAAGGACAGGGGTATCGCCGAGGATATCCTGCAACAAGGTTATGTCCGCATCTGGAAATATGCCAGCAGCTTCGATCCGACTTCGGCGAGCCCGATCGCCTGGGCGGCGGCGATCGTGCGCAATGTGGCGCTGGACGAATTGCGGAAGGCAGGGCGGATCCGACCGGTGAGCTGGACCGACGCGGAGGGCGACCCGCTTGACCGGATCGCCGATCCGGTCGAGGCGCCGGCGCCGTGGCAGTTGCAGGCGTTGCGGCGCTGTCTCGAATCGCTCGAGCCGATGCAGCGCAACTGCGTGCTGCTCGCCTATTACGAGGGCTATTCGCGCGAGGACCTGAGCGAGCGGTTCGACCGCCCGGTCGGGACGATCAAGACCTGGCTGCACCGGGGGCTGAACAGTTTGAAGGCCTGCTTGGGACGATGATGACCGACGAGGACCGCACTGCGCTTGCCGGCGAATATGTGCTCGGCACCCTCTCCCTGGCGGACCGCCGGCGGGTCGAGGCGGCGCGGGCCGATGACATCGGGCTCGACCGGGAGATCATCGCCTGGGAGGCGCGGCTCGGCGCGCTGTCGGAACAAGAGGCCGAGGCGACGCCGTCGCCGGAGCTGTTCGAACGGATCGCGGCGGCGATCGCGACGACCAAGAGCAGCGGCTTCGGCAAGCCTCAGGCAACCGCCCGCCCCCGGATCAACCGCGGCTGGGCGTTTGGCGCCGGCCTGCTGGTGGTGCTGGGCGGCATGGCCGGCATTGCCATCGACCGGACGCTGCGGCCGGCGGCACTGTCGAATTCACTGGTGGCGGTGATCAACCGCGATGTGACCGAGCCGGCGCTGATCGTGCGGGTCGATCTCGCCTCGGGCACCGTCAGCGTCCGGCCGGTGGCAACGGAAAAGCCGGAGAACCGGGACTTCGAGTTGTGGTACGTGGCGGCGAAGGCGGCGCCGAAATCGCTGGGCGTCATCGACGCCAAGGCGCTGACGCGGCGCGCGGTCAAGACCGAGATCGCCAATGGCGCCATCCTGGCGATCAGCGTCGAGCCGATCGGCGGCTCGCCGACCGGGGCGCCGACAGGGCCGGTGATCTATTCCGGCAAACTGATCGGCGATCCCGACCGGTAGCGCCAGAGTGCCTGTCGCCGGCGCATCCGCCAGCCGATCAGGCCCGGACGAGATCGACCGTCACCGGGACGCAAGGGTCGAAGCTGGCGGCGAGAACCCTGATCTGATGTTCGGGATCGCTGAGGGCGCGGGCGCGGGCAAGCGCGCGGACGAACGGACCTTGCGGGTGGAAATTCCACTCGGTCGGCGCGACGGCGCGCCAGTCGATGACGCGGTCGCCGTCGACCCGGACCCAATGGGCGAGCGGTCCGCGGGCGGTTTCGGCGATGCCGCTGCCGGTGCCCTCGCCGAGGCGGGCCGAGCGGCCCATGGGCAAGCCGTCGACGATGCGGCGGGTCAGCTCCTGCATGCGAGTCGGGACGGTGAAGACGTCGAGGCTGGCGGCCAGCAAGCGGGTGGCGAGGCCGGCGCCCCAACCGACCAGAGCCTCGACGACGAGATCGTGGCGCATGCCGGCGAGCGGGCCGACCTCGGCGGTGCGGCCGTCGATGGTGGGCAGCCAGGGGAAATTGCCATCGGCGCCGAGCCGGTCGCCGAACCACATCGGACACTTCTCGTCGAAATAGTCGCGGTCGTGGTTGCCGAGGGCAGCGTCGGGCTGAAGCCGGGCGGCATGAACCAGGCGGGCCGGGATCGAGCGACCCTTCGCCATGGCCAATTCCAGATCCATCAGGCCGTCGGCCTGCAGCGCCTCGGGGAACAGCGAGGCAAGGCGGGCCTGCAGCAGGGCAAGCGCCATCAGCAGGCGGACGCGATCGACCTTGACCGGCGCGGCGCCGATCTGGTCGAAAGGCAAGTCACCGAACAGGGCAAAGCGGACTTCCTGGGCGCTTTCGCGCACGGCGGCGACCGTGGTCGCGTCCGGCGAGCGCCGGCACAGCAGCGCCCAATCAATCTCGATGCGCCAGGCAATGCCGGCGCATTGCTCGGCGAGCACAAGGAGATCGCGCGCGGCCTCGGTCACCGGATCCGGATGACGGCCCATGGCGGCCTCGGCGGCGCGGACGCCGGCGATGACCTGGGCGCGCCCGCAGACCGGGAACAGCAACGGCACAAGCTTCAGCGCCTCCGCCACCGGCCGGCCGGTCAGAACCATCGTGGCGCTGAGCGGCCGCGACGATTCGATCGACAGGTTGGCGATCCGCTGGTCGATCACCTCGCCACGAACCCTGATTCCCCTGATTTGCCCCGGAACGGTCATGCTATTGCCTCGTCTGATCGTGGAGCCGCCAAGGCCCAGGCATCGCGTCGCCCCGTCGGCGCAACACCCGTGATCGCGGCATGCGTGCCCGCCGGCGGCACGCGGCGACCCAACGTGTCGGATGACGACACGGGCGGCGTGGCGGCGTGGCGGCGGGATCGAAAGATCGTGTTTTGGCTCGGGACTGCGTGAGCGCCGAAAGCGCCCGGAAGTCACGCCACGAGGGCGCAACGACGGCCGCGCGAAGCGGCGTCGGGATGACTGGTCCTGCGGCTTTCGGTTGTTGCGGCGAGAGCGGAGCGCCCCTTTCGCATCACCTCGCCCGTCGTCGCCGCGCCCAATGTCAAAGCAGCGAAGACGGGCCAGCCGGCTGGCTGATCCAACCGGCACAGTCCGGTGGAACGCCGCCGCGCCCGACGAACGGGCACCTGTGAAAGACTTTTCGGACTCCTCCCGAAGGCGACCCTTTTTCGGGCTCTGATCGATTTAATTGCGTCAAAAGCATCGTTGACGCAGTTGCGTCATAATGCCATACCCGAATTCCACCTATCGGGTTACTACGTATTTGCCGTCATTGCCGATATCGCTGGCGGAGCGCGGATTGAACCAAATTCACAACGTTTGCGGCCAATGTGCATGGCCGAAGCTGACTGTTTCGTCAGGATTCCGGCATCCGATCAGGCCCCATGCCTTTTGGGAAGGTTAATCGTCTGTTGACAACCGGCCTGGCGAACGGGCACCTCTTGCGTCGGGTCGCCGTCTACCCGAGATTGTCGACGGCAATCGGAACCCGTGTGCTGCGGGGGTGGCGCAGGCAGGTGGCGCGTTTGGGCGTCGACAGCAAACGTTCAGGGGCATGCATCAGATGATTCGAATTCTTGCGATCTTGTGCGCGGCACTGGCTCTGGCCGGCTGCGCCACCGTCACGCGCGGCACCACCAACCAGATCCAGATCCACTCGGAGCCGAGCGGCGCCAGCGCGCGCACATCGCTCGGGCATACGTGCCAGACGCCGTGTACGCTGTCGGTCAATCGCAAGGACGAGTTCACCGTGGTGTTCACGCTCGATGGCTATCAGCAGCAGGAAATCCAGGTGAAGACGCAGATCGCCGGTGCCGGCGCCGCCGGCTTTGCCGGCAATGTCATCGTCGGCGGCGTCGTCGGCATGGGCGTCGACGCGGTCACCGGCTCGACGCTGGAGCACACACCGAACCCGGTTCTGGCGCGGATGACGCCGAATGCACCGGCCCCGGCGCCGGCAAAGCCCGCGCCGACCAAGCCGAAGGCGACCGTGCCGCCGAAGCCGAAGGCCGTGCCGGTCAGCTGACCGGCGACTTGCGGACGGCGGCGACGGGCACCAACGCGGCAGGGGCGATGGGCAACGGCCCCGCGCTGGAGCGATCCTCGTCCGGCCGGTCGCGGCTGACGCCGCAGGTGAAAACGACAAAGGCCCGCGCCCCCGATCGGGGAGCGCGGGCCTTTGCGTGTCCGGCACTCTCGTGCGTTCAGGCAGGGCCGGCAGTCACGACGCGTTGCGGCGCAATGGCTGCCGGACCAAGGCTTCGGCTAGGGCGATCGGCGTCAACCGATCAGAGCGAACCGCCGGGGGTCGGCATCGGCTGCATCGGCGCGTTCATGCGCTGGCCGCCCATGCCCTGGCCCATCATCCCGTGGCCCATGCCCGGATGCATGCCATAACCCTGGCCGGGCTGCATGCCCTGGCCGCCCGGCTGCATCATGCCGTAGCGCGGGCCGAAGCCGTCGGCGCCGCCGTGACGCTGGCCGTGATGGCCGCCCTGCATGCCGCGACCGCCCCGGGGCATCGAGGCTTCGAACTCGTCCTTGGTGACGAGGCCGTTCTTGTCGGCGTCGGCGCGGACGAAGCGGCGCTTGGCGATGTCGGCAAGGCGGGCCTTGGCAATGCCCTTGTCGCCGTCGGCTAGGATGTCGTAGACGCCGCCGGTGCGCTTGCCGGCCACGTCGACGATGGCCTTGTCAAACTCGGCGCGGTCAACGGCGCCGTCCTTGTTGGTATCGGCGGCGCGGGCGCGGTCGGCCATCGGGCTCATCGCCAGACGACCGGCGATGGCGATCTTGCCGTCGGTGCCGGCGAAGCGGGTGAACATCTTCTCGGCGAAGGGCGCGGCCTGCTTGGCGGCGAAGGCGGCGAGCTCGGTCTCGGAGACGAAGCCGCTCTTGTCGGCATCGGCCTCGGCGAACTTGGCGTCAATGAAGACCGTGAGGTCTTCCTGGGTGACGTTACCCTTGGCGCCGCGATCCATCTCGGTGAAGACGCGCTCCATCATCACTTTCGGGCCGGGGCCGCCCGGGCCGCCCTGGCGCCAGCCGAAGCCGTCCTTGGCAACGGCAACCGCGGCGGCGCCGCCGAGAACGGTGGTGGCGGCAAGGGCTCCGAGGGCGATCTTTTTCCAGGTCTGCATGGTCTTGGTCCTCATTTCGCTCGGGTCGGACTGGTCCACGGCAGGCGCGACCCATCGCCTCGATGCCGGTCTGTCTCGTTGTCCGGCCCGTCCGGGGCCGGCGGCGGAGGCGACCGCGTTCTCGCCGTCGCTCTGTCCGTTGAGAAAGACCCTAGCGGCGCGCACCTTTCCGGCGCTGTTCCGACGGATTAAATCGCCGTCATGTTGATGAGGCGCGGATGAACGAACGCTGAATCCGGGCACGCTTGATCGTGCCGCCCGACTGCGGCGGCATCCGGGCGGAAATGGGCACCGAAGCCGGCGCGATCGACGGGTGGGCGTCAGCGCCTCGCCGATTTCACCGGGCCGACGATCTCGACGAAGACGCGACGAACCTCGGCCTCGGTCTCGCGCAGGTGGGCTTCCAGCGTCTCGATATTGGGAAGCTCGGCCGCCGAGGTCAGCAGATCGATGAGGCCACGCGGCGCCTCGCGCTGCTTTAGCGAGGTTTCGAGCGACAGGCGCAGGATCTGGGTGAGGTGCTGATAGAGGCGGATCGCCGGCAGCAGCACGTCGGCATGGGGGGCGGACAGGTGGCCGGCATCGCCGAGGCGATGCAACGCGGTCGCGGTGGTGGTGGCGAACAGGTCGGGATCGGCCGGGCCGTGCACCAGCATCAGATATTGGGCGATGAACTCGATGTCGACCAGTCCACCGGCGACCTGCTTCAGGTCCCAGACGTCGTCGGTGCCCTTTTCGTCGGCGATGGTCTCGCGCATTTCCAGCACGTCCTTGCGGATCGTCGCCGGATCGCGCGCGCGGATCAGGGCGGTGACGATGGCGCGATTGACGATGGCATCGAACGTCTCGTCGCCGGCGATGATGCGGGCGCGGGTCAGGGCCATGTGCTCCCAGGTCCAGGCCTCGTCGGCCTGATAGGAGACGAAGCCGGCGAGCGGCGTCGCCACCGGTCCCTTGTTGCCGGAGGGGCGCAGGCGGAAATCGACCTCGTAGAGCGTGCCCTGGGCGGTGGGCGCCGACAGCGCGGTGATCAGGCGCTGGGTCAGGCGGGCGTAGTACTGGCTGACCGCCAGCGGCTTCTGGCCATCGGACATGACGACCGTTTCCGGCGCGTCGTAGAGCAGCATCAGGTCGAGATCGGACGACGCCGTCATCTCGCGGCCGCCGAGCTTGCCGAGCGCGACGACGACGTGCTGGCCACCCGGCACCTTGCCATGGGCGCGGGCGACCTCGGCCTCCACCGCCTGCAGCAGCTGGCGCACCAGGGCGGTGGCGAGGCTCGCGTAGGCGAGGCCGGCCTGGGAGACCGAAAGCGTGCCGGTGAGGACGCGGACGCCGATCAGGAACAGCTTTTCCTGACCGTAGATGCGGGCGCGATCGAGGATGTCCTCGTGACCGGTGGCCTCGGCGAGGCGTTCCGCCAGCCGGCGCTCGACCTCGGCCTCGGAGGGCCAGGCGCCGAAGAAGGCGGGATCGAGCACGGCATCGAGCACATGCACCCGGCGCACCAGTGCGTCGGCGAGCTTGGGCGCGGCGCCGAGGATCTGGCCGAGCAGGTCGAGCAAGGGCGGGTTGGCGGCAATGATGGAGAAGAACTGGAAGCCGCTCGGCAGGCGCTGCACCAGGCCGTCGAAGGCGAGGAAGGCCGTGTCGGCGCTGTCGGTGGCGGCGAGCGTCTTCAGCAGCGTCGGCACCAGCTCGGTCAGGCGCTCGCGGGCGGCGGCGGAGCGGGTTGCCGGATAGCGGCCATAGTGCCAGGTGCGGATGGCGTCGATCACCCGGGCCGGCTCGCGATAGCCAAGGCGCGACAGGGTTTCGAGCGTATCCGGGTCATCGGTGTCGCCGGTGAAGACCAGGCTGCCGCCGGCGGCCGAAAGCTCGTCCTGATCCTCGAACAGCTCGGCATAGTGGCGCTGGACCACGTGCAGGGTGCGGTCGAGCTCCTTGCCGAAATCGGCGATGCCCTTGTAGCCCATCATCCGGGCGATGCGGTCGCAGCCGGCCTCGTCCTCGGGCAGGTTATGGGTCTGCTCGTCGGCGACCATCTGGATGCGGTGCTCGACGCGGCGGAGGAAGTCATAGGCCTCGGTCAGCTGGTCGCGGACCTCGGGCCTGATCCAGCCGGCATCGACCAGCTGGTTGAGCATCGGCACGGTTTCGCGGCCGCGCAGCGCCGGGTTGCGGCCGCCGGCGATCAATTGCTGGGTCTGGACGAAGAATTCGATCTCGCGGATGCCGCCACGGCCAAGCTTGACGTTGTGGCCGAGCAGGGCGATCTCCTCGTAGCCGCGATGGGCGTGGATCTGGCGCTTGATCGAATGCACGTCCTTGATGGCGGCATAGTCGAAATACTTGCGCCAGATGAACGGGCGGATCTCGCGCAGGAAGCGCTCGCCGGCCTCGATGTCGCCGGCGCAGGCGCGCGCCTTGATCAGCGCGGCGCGTTCCCAGTTCTGGCCAAGCGCCTCGTAGTAGTTCAGCGCCGCCTCGGTGGAAATAGCGATCGGGGTGGCGCCGGGATCGGGGCGAAGGCGCAGGTCGACGCGGAAGACGTAACCGTCGCCGTTACGCTCCTGCATGATGTTGACGAGGCGCTTGGTAAAGCGGACGAAGAAGGTCGTCGCCTCGCTCTTGTCCTCGACACCGATGACGTCGCGATCGAAGAGGATGATCAGGTCGACGTCGGAGGAATAGTTGAGCTCGAAGGCGCCGTGCTTGCCCATGGCGAGGACGACATAGCCGCAGCCCTTTTCCAGGTCCGACGGGTCGACCGGCGTCCAGCGGCCGCGCTCGACCTCCTGGGCGAACAGGAACCGGATGGTGGCCGAAAGCGTGGCGTCGGCGAGGCGGGCCAGCGCGGTGGTGACCTCGAACAGGGTCCAGGCGCCGGCGAGATCGGCAAGGCCGATGGTCAGGGCCGCCTCGGCCTTGATCTGGCGCAGCTCGCGCATCAGGGCGCGCTCGTCGGTGAGGGCAAGGGCGCGGGTGCGGGCGATCAGCGCGTCGACATGGACTTGCGGATCGGTCTTGAGGATGCGGGCGAGGCGGTTGGGATCGCGGGTGGCGAGCTCGGTCAGATAGGGCGAGGTGCCGAAGACGCCTTCGAGAAAGGCGGCGACGACCGGCTTCGACTCAATCAGGCGGGCCATGGCCTCGCCGCCCTCGGTGCCGCGCGCGTCCTTGACGAAGGCGGCGACGGCCTTGTGGGCGCTCTTCCTGTCGTCGGCGTCGATGCGGGTGGAAATGCGGGTGAACAGGCGACGATCGAGCGGATCGACGCCGGGCTCGGCGGCGAAGATCCGGATCTTGGCGCGGGCCGGCTTGGCGCCGGTCGTCTTGCGGGTCGCCATGTTTTTTCACTCCCCCAGTCGTTCTTGCCCTCCGACTAGCCGAAAAAGCCGGCGGACGCCATCGGGCGCGACGCGTCGTCGCGTTGAACGCGGGGGAATGTCGCGGGCGGACTCAGAGCCTGTCTCAAAAGGTCGGACGGGTCGGCTCGACGGGTCTTTTCCCCTCCCGCCGCGTCGAAGATCTCGCCGATATCTCGATATCGGCGTCGACCTTCTCCTTGCGGGCGGGAAAAATCCTCCGGCGATCCTCCGCCGCCGCCTTTCGAGACAGGCTCTCAGGCCGGCCAGCGCAGGCGGACGATCAGGCCGGGGCCGGCGTCGGCGAGTTCGACCGCGCCGCCGTGGAGGCGGGCGACGGCGGCGACCAACGCGAGGCCGAGACCGGAGCCGGGAGCGTTGCGGCTGGCCTCGAGGCGGACGAAGCGGTGCAGTACCCGCTCGCGATCGGCCTCGGGCACGCCGGCGCCGTTGTCGGCGACCTCGATCAGGACATCGGCGCCGTCGCGGCGGACGCCGACCTTGACCACCGGCGCGCGGGCAAGGCCATCGGCCTCGATCGGCGGGCGGCCGTATTTCAGGGCGTTGTCGATGAGGTTGGTGACCACCTGCGCCACGAGTTCACGGCTGGCGCGCGCCATTGCGGGCGCGGCGATCTCGGCGGTCAGGGTGACGCCCTCGTCCTCGGCCACCGGCTCGTAGAGCTCCACCGCCTCGCCGACCACCTCGCCGACGTCGATTTCGGCCATGGCGGAGCCGTTCGAACCGGCCTCGACGCGGGCGATGAGCAGCAGGGCGTTGAAGGTCTGGATCAGGCCGTCGGACTCGACGATGGTCGCCTCCAGCGCCTCGCGATAGCGCTCCTCGGACGGCTCGCCGTTCAAGGTCAGTTCGACGCGATTGCGCAGCCGGGTCAGCGGCGTCTTGAGATCGTGGGCGATATTGTCGGAAACTTCCTTCAGGCCGCGCATCAGCTCGTCGATGCGGCCGAGCATGGCGTTGAGGCTGCCGCCGAGGCGGTCGAACTCGTCGCCGGAGCCGGTGATGGACAGGCGCTGGCTGAGATCGCCGGCCATGATCCGCTCGGAGGTGAGCGACACCTGATCGATGCGCTTCAGCACGCGGCGATTGACGAACCACCAGGTGACGAGCCCCAGCCCGATCATGACGATCAGCGCCGCCCGCAACGCGTCGCGGATGAGGCCACGGAACTCCTCGCGCTCGCCGACATCGCGGCCGACGACGACACGGTGGCCGCCATCGAGGGCGAAGACGCGCACCAGCGCGCGGTGACGGCGGTCGGGATCGGTCGCCTCGAGCCGTTCGTAGCTGGCCGGGCGCAGCCGGCCCTCGGTGTCGTTGAGGATGTGGGGCGGGATTTCGGCGATGTTGCCGGCGAGCGGGTTGCCGTTGAAGTCGGTGACGAGATAGACGCCGGCGCCGGGACGGCGCGAGCGGGCCTCGACGACGCGGACGAGGCGCTGGACGCCGCCGATGGTGTATTGCTCGCGCAGGAGGCGGACTTCCTCGTCGATGTTGGCGCGCAGGGTGCGCGACAGGATCTCGCCGGTGTTGAAGGCGAGATAGGCAATGAGAAAGCCGGAAAAGGCGGTAAAGACCGCCAGATAGATCAGCGACAGCTTGAAGGCCGTGGTGCGGAAAACCCGCCCGAACGAGGTCATGTCGGCCCCTCTCCCCGCGCTCACGCCTTGGTGCCGAAGTCGCGCACCATGTAGCCGGCGCCACGGATGGTATGCAGCAGCGGCCGGTCGAAGCCCTTGTCGATCTTGGCGCGCAGCCGCGACATGTGGACGTCGATGACGTTGGTCTGCGGATCGAAGTGATAGTCCCAGACGTTTTCCAGCAGCATGGTGCGGGTGACGACCTGGCCGGCGTTCTTCATCAGGTATTCGAGCAGGCGGAACTCGCGCGGCTGCAGCACGATCTCGCCACCGGCGCGTTCTACGCTGTGGGAGAGGCGGTCGAGAACCAGATCGCCGACGGTCAGCCTGGTCTCGACCTCGATCGAGCGGCGGCGGCGGCCAAGGGCCTCGACGCGGGCGAGCAATTCGGTGAAGGCATAGGGCTTGGTCAGGTAGTCGTCGCCACCGGCGCGCAGGCCCTTGACCCGGTCATCGACCTGGCCGAGCGCCGACAGGATCAGCACCGGTGTATCGTCGCCCTTGTCGCGCAGGGCGGTGACGATCGACAGGCCGTCGCGACGCGGCAGCATGCGGTCGACCACCAGCACGTCATAGCCGCCGGGTTCGGCCATGAACCAGCCTTCGTCGCCATCGGCGGCGTGATCGGCGACGTGACCGGCTTCCTTCAGCGCCTTGATCAGGTAGCGGGCGGCCTCGCGATCGTCTTCGATGATGAGCATGCGCATGTTGGACGTTCCAGACTTTGACGCGGGCGATTCTGTCGAAACACTACCTCGAAAGCGACCGGCGTCGAAACGACACCGGCCGACTCCCTGGAGATCAGGAGAGCCGGCCGGCGCGTGTGCGATCCGTGGCACCTGGGGCTGGGGCTGGGGTGCCGCCGGATCGAACAGGGGGATCAGGACGCGGCGAGCGGCACGGCGACGTAGCGCGAGCGATCGCCGGCCTGGACGCGCATCAGGACCGAGCGGCGGCCATCGGCCTTGACGGCCTCGAGGGCACGGACGACATCGGCATTGGAGGCGACGCTGACGCCCTGGATCTCGAGGATGACGTCGCCGACGCGCAGGCCCTGGCGGGCAGCCGGACTGCGGCCGTCGAGCCGGGTGACGACAACGCCCGCCTCACCCTGGCCGACGTCGCGGGCCGGCGCGACCGTCAGGCCGAGATCGGCGAGACCGGTGACCTCGCCGGCGCTCGGGGCGACGGTGGCGGCGCGGTCGGTCGGCAGGCGACCGAGCGTCACGTCGACGACGGTTTCCTTGCCGGCGCGCGAGAGCGTCACCGCCACCTTGGAGCCGGGGCCGAAATCGGCGATGCGGCGGGCGAGATCGCGGGCATTGTCGATGCCGCGACCGTCGACGGCGATGATGACATCGCCGGAACGGATGCCGGCCTTGGCGGCGGGCGAGCCGGCCTGCGGCTCGGAGACGAGGGCGCCGCGGGTGTCCTTCAGCCCGAGACTGTCGGCAATGTCACGGTTGACCGGCTGGATCTGCACCCCGAGCCAGCCACGCACGACTTCGCCGCCCTTTTCGAGCTGGGCGACGACGCGCTTGACGGTGTCGGCGGGAATGGCGAAGCCGATGCCGACCGAGCCGCCGGAGGGCGAGTAGATGGCGGTGTTGACGCCGACGACCTCGCCGGCAAGGTTGAAGGTGGGACCGCCGGAATTGCCGCGATTGATCGGGGCGTCGATCTGGAGATAGTCGTCATAGGGGCCGGCGCCGATGTCGCGGCCACGGGCGGAGACGATACCGGCGGTGACGGTGCCGCCAAGACCGAAGGGGTTGCCGACGGCGACGACCCAGTCGCCGACGCGGATGTCGCCATTGCCGATCGGCACGGTCGGATAGGTGCCGGGATCGTCGATCTTGACGAGGGCGATGTCGGTCTTTTCATCGGCGCCGAGGACGCGGGCGCGGACCTCGCGCTGGTCGTCGAGGACGACGGTCACCTCGGTCGCGTCGCGGACGACGTGATAATTGGTCACGACCTTGCCGTCGGCGGAGATGATGAAGCCGGAGCCCTGGCCCATGACCGGGCGACGCTGCGGGCCGCCACGCTCGCCGCGACGGCCGCCGGGCATGCCGTAGTCACGGAAGAAGCGCTCCAGCGGGCTGCCTTCCTCAAGTTCGGGCAAGTCGGCATCGGCGCGGCCGCGCGGGCCTTCGCCGCGCACGCGGATCGACACCACGGCCGGGCGGACGCGTTCGACGACATCGGCAAAAGTCGGCATCTGCTGGGCGGCGACCAGGGGGGCGCGATTGGCCGGCGCGGTCTGGGCATTGGCGGGCGTCAGGGGAGAGACGATCGCTTGCGCCCCGATCAGGCCGGCAAGGCCGAGGGCGACGGCGCCGCCCGTCAGCGCACGACGATGACGCGCGAGGAAGGACGAGGTCGGATGCGACATGTCAGCAGCTCCAATAGTCGGTCGGTCGATCGGGACTTCCGATCCTGATGCCGGACAATGGAGCAGGCTACCTTACGACGCGCTGTAAGGCGGGTGAACTCTTCGTAAGGTCGGTGGCGGCTTTGCGGCGGAGCGCCGCAAGCGGACGGCGGGTCAGCCGTTCTTCATCAGCTCGTCGAGCGCGCGCTGTTCGTCCGCCGTCAGGCCGCCGGCAGCGGCGGCGGGAGCGGCCGGGCGGCGGCGGATCTTGGAGACGATCACAAGACCGCCGATGGCGAGGACCAGGAACGGGCCGAGCCAGAGCAACGCGTTGCGCAGGCTGAACACCGGGCGCAGCAGGACGAATTCGCCATACTTGTCGACCAGATAGTCCAGCACCTGGCGATCGCTGTCGCCGGCGGTCAGGCGCTCGCGCACCAGCAGGCGCAGATCGCGGGCGAGCGGCGCGTTGGAGTCGTCGATCGACTCGTTCTGGCAGACGAGGCAGCGCAGTTCCGTCGAGATGGCGCGGGCGCGCGCCTCCATCGCCGGATCGGCGAGCATCTCGTCGGGCTTGACCGCGAAGGCCGGCGCGGCGAGGCCGAGGAGCACGACTAGGGCGGCGAGAAGGCGGGCAAGGCGCGACATGGGTCCTGTCCTCACTCGGCGGCGGCAAGCGCGGCGGCGGCGCGGGCGGGCTTGGGGGCGCCGACGCGCAGGCGACGGTCGGAGAGCGAGACGAAGCCGCCGATCGACATCACCAGCGCGCCGAGCCAGATCAGCAGCACCAGCGGCTTCCAGTACATGCGCACCGACCAGCCGCCGCTGTCCTGGGCCTCGCCGAGGGCGATGTAGATCTGCGAGAACAGTCCGCGGGTTTCGAGCGCGACCTCGCTCGTCGGCATCTGCCGGGCGGTGAACAGGCGCTTGGCGGATTCGAGCCGGGCGACGACGGTGCCGCCGTCGCTGACGACGAACTTGCCGACCTGATCCTGATAGTTCGGCCCCTTGCGCGGGACCGTCCCCTCGAAGGTGACGCCGTAGCCGCCGAGTTCGACGGTCTCGCCCGGCTTCATCACCAGGATGCGCTCGACCTTCCAGGCGCCTTCCGAGACGATGCCAAGCACCATCATGCCGACGCCGAAATGGGCAAGCGCGGTGCCGAAGGTCGACCGGGGCAGGCCGAACAGGCGCCGGGCCGAGGTCGCCAGCGGTTCCTTGCCGAACTTGGCGCGGGTCATCGGCTCGGCGATGGCACCGAGCATGATCCAGGCGGCAAGGCCGGCCCCGAACGGCGCCAGCACGGGGCCACCGTGCTTCAGATAGAAGGCGACGGCGACGGCGACGATGGCGAGCGCGAAGGCCAGCCACAGGCGCTGGGCGACGGCGAGCACGTCGCCGCGCTTCCAGGCGAGGAACGGCCCGAGCGGCAGCAGCAGCAGAAGCGGCAGGACGAGGGGGCCGAAGGTGAGGTTGAAGAACGGCTCGCCGACCGAGATCTTGCCGCCGGTGGTGGCCTCGACCAGCAGCGGGTAGAGCGTGCCGATCAGCACGGCGGCGCAGGCGGCGGTGAGGAACAGGTTGTTGAGGACAAGGGCGCCCTCGCGCGAGATCGGGGCGAAGATGCCGCCCTGGGTCAACAGCGAGGCACGGGCGGCGTAGAGCGCCAGCGAGCCGCCGACGAACAGGGTGAGAATGCCGAGGATGAACACGCCGCGCGCCGGATCGGTGGCGAAGGCGTGGACCGAGGTCAGCACGCCGGAGCGGACGAGGAAGGTGCCGAGCAGCGAGAGGGCGAAGGCGAGGATCGCCATCAGCACCGTCCACACCTTCAGCGCCTCGCGCTTTTCCATGACGATGGCCGAGTGCAGCAGCGCAGTCGCCACCAGCCACGGCATCAGCGAGGCGTTCTCGACCGGGTCCCAGAACCACCAGCCACCCCAGCCGAGCTCGTAATAGGCCCAGTAGGAGCCCATGGCGATGCCGAGCGTCAGGAAGATCCAGGCGCCGAGGGTCCACGGCCGCACCCAGCGCGCCCAGGCGGCGTCAATGCGGCCCTCGATCAGGGCGGCGACGGCGAAGGCGAACGCCACCGAGCAGCCGACATAGCCGAGATAGAGCAGCGGCGGATGAATGGCGAGGCCGACGTCCTGCAGGATCGGGTTGAGGTCCTGGCCCTCGAACGGCGGCTTGTCGAGACGCTCGAACGGGTTGGAGGTCAGCAGGATGAAGGTGAGGAAGGCGACCCCGACCCAGGCCTGGACGGCGAGCACGTTGGCGCGCAGGGTCGGCGGCAGATTGCGCGAGAACAGGGCCACCAGGGCGCCGAACAGGGCGAGGATGGTCACCCACAGCAGCATCGAGCCTTCGTGATTGCCCCAGACGCCGGAAATCTTGAAGATCAGCGGCTTCTGCGAATGGGAATTGGCGACGACGTTGTAGACGGAGAAATCGGAGACGACATAGGCCCAGGTCAGCGCGGCGAAGGCGAGCCCGACGAACAGGAACTGGAACAGGGCGGTGGGGCCGGCGACGGCCATCAGGCGGGGATCGCGGCGCGCGGCGCCGACCACCGGGACGACCGACTGCACGAGCGCCAGGACCAGCGACAGGATGAGCGCGTAGTGACCGATTTCGACAATCATGAAGTCCTCACTGCGGCTTCGGCTTGTTGGCGTCGGCGGGGTTCCAATGACCTTGCGCCTTCAGGCTGTCGGCGACTTCCTTGGGCATGTAGGTCTCGTCATGCTTGGCGAGCACGGTATCTGCGACAAATCCGCCATCGGCGGTGAGCTTGCCTTCGGTGACGACGCCCTGGCCCTCGCGGAAGAGATCGGGCAGGACGCCGGCATAGGTGACCTTGATGGTCTTGACCGTGTCCTCGATCTCGAAGCGAACGGCGGCGCCATCGGACTTGACGACGCTGCCGACCTTGACCAGCCCGCCGAGGCGGATCTGCTGGCCGGGGCCGATGTTCTTGGCGGCGATGTCGGCCGGGGTGACGAACAGGGTGATCTTGCCGGAAAGGGCGAAAAGCACGAGGCCGACCGCGGCCAGCAGCACCGTGCCGGCGACACCGATCAGAGTAAGACGTCGTTGCTTGCGGGTCATGTTTGCTGCCCTTTCAGGCTGATCTCATCGGCGGGGCGCACCGGCGATCCGGCGCGCGCGGTCACAACGACAGGGCCTTGGCCAATCCGTCAAGCTTTTCGATGGCGGCGGCATCGGCGGCGAAGGCCTTGCGGGCATCCTGAAGGGCGGTGGTCGCCTCGACGCGCTTGCCGATCATGGCATAGGAGCGCACCAGCTTGATCCACTCGTCAACCGTCCCGCCCTGCGCCTTCAGCCGGGCGTTGAGGCTGGCGATCATGTCCTCGATCATGCGGCCGCGCTCGGCTTCGGTCATCGACTGGGCGGCAGCGATGTCGGCGGCGCTTGGCCCCTTGTCGGCGGCGGCGGGCGGCGCGGGGCTGGTCGGGGCGACGGCGGCCGGGCCACCGGCGAGGACGGCATCGATCTTGGCGAGTTCGGCCCTGGCCTCGACCACCCAGGGGTCATCGGGCTTGCTGGCATCGATCAGCGCCACCCAGGCCTTGCGCGATTCGGCCAGCTTGCCGTCCTGCGACAGGGCCAGCGCCAGGAACATCCGCGGCGCCACCGCCAGCGGGTCCTGGGCATTGGCGCGCTCGAACGCGGCGCGGGCATCGGCGACGACAACGCCGCTGTTCTGGTAGACGATGACCTCGCCAAGGGCGCTCTCGCGCTCGGCGGTGGAGCCAAGCAGGCGGATCGTGTTGCGCAAGGCGGTCTCGGCATCGGCGAGCCGACCCATGCGGACATAGATCGGCACCAGCACTTCCCAGCCCTTGCCGTCCTCGGGACGGTCGGCGAGATGCTTCTCGACGCGGGCGACCAACTGGTCGATCGACTGTTTCTCGGAACTGGCGGCGGCGAGGCGGGAGGCGAGCGGCTGGTCGGCCGCATCGGGCTTGCCGAGGCCGAGGTAGGCGCCGATGGCGATGGCGGGCATCAGCACGGCGCAAACGACGGCGACGGCGCGCGCCAGCCGGCTCGGTCCGCCGAGCGCGGCCGGTGCGTCGACCTCCTCGGCGCGCGCGGCCTTGAGCAGGCGACGGGCGACCTCGTTGCGGGCGGCGACGGCCTCGACCTCGTCGATGACGCCGCGTTCGCGGTCCCGGTCGATCTCGCCGAGTTGGTCGCGATAGACGGCTACGTCCTGGGCGCCGGCGGCGGCACGGTCGGCTCGCGCCAGCGGCATCAGCACCGCGAGCACGCCGATCACCGTCATCACCGCAAAGACGAACCAAACCAGCATGACCACTCCTTGCACCTGGCATTCCAGGGCACGATTCCAGCATCACGGCGCAGTGACCGCTCGCGGCGACGCCGAACGGATCCGCCAACCCCGAGTTCCGCCTTGAGGTAGCGTCCGGCAGTCCGGGCCGCAATGGGATGAACGCGTAACGCCGGAACGACGCGGCGACTTTGACACCCATCAAGCGCGGGCATGTCAAGGCCGCAGGCGCGCAGCGATTGCCGTGGAGGCGGTTCCGGCGACTTCTTGGGAGTTTCGACGGGAGCCGTGCGTCGGCGCGCGGCAAGCCGAGCGCGCCGAAGGGTTGCCGGCTCAGATCACCGCGCGGGCCGGCGCCTTCTGGACGATAGTGTCACGGCTGCGGCGCAGGACGAGGGCGTAGTCATCGCCGAAGATGATGGCGGCGAAGCGGATCATGGCATCGACATGGCGCAATGCCCGGGCGCGGTCGGATGAATCGGCCCGGCGCAGGCCATCCATCACCTTGCCGTTGAGGGTTTCCAGGACCTGTTCCGCCGCCTTGCGCGACCGGGTGATGGCGTCGTTGAGGGCAAGGCTGTCGGAGATGCCGCGCGCGGCATCGAGCAGCGTCATGGCGCGTTCGGCGTCCTCAAGCATCGACGTGTCGTTGAAGCCGCGCTCGACACCATCGCGCAAGGCGCGGCGAACGAGACCGGGCGCCTGTTCGATATCGGCGGCCAGCAGGTCGGACAGGCGGCGGCGGCTGGCGCTGATGCGGCGGCTCCATTCCGGCGCCTGCTCCAGGTCGATGACCATGGAGAAGTGCCTCACGATTTCGTGATAGGCACGCATGCGCTGGGCGAGCGACGAAGTGGTGCGGTGCGACTTGGCGAGGCTCTCGCAGATGGCGACGCAGCGGTCGATCTCGGCCAGGATCAGATCGACCAGCGCGATCGCCGGCGTCTGGGCGACGACCTTGGGATCGTCGGAACCGGCAATCCGCATGGCGAGATTGATCAGGTGACCGGGATTGCCTAGGCGCTTCACCAGCGCGGCGGCAAGAAACCGGGCATCGACGATGCGCTTTTTGATGACACTGCCGATCAGGTCGGAGACGGGACCGGATTCGGACATGTCGAAGGCGGTCAGGGTCTTGGGCAGGCGGCCGAGGATCCTGGCGTAGGCCTCCTCGTTCTCGAAGACGTGCAGGCAATCGAGGAAATCGGCATAGCCGCCGTCATTGCCCAACTGGGCGCGGACGCGCTGCTGGCCCTTGGGGTTGTTGGCGGCATCGGCGAGGTAGGCGCGCGCGGTCGGCGTCACCGCGAGGCGCAACTCGGCGGCGACGATGCGGGGATCGGCGGCAAGGCCGGCGTCGTTCAGCGACAGGATCGCGTTCATGTGCTCGGGCATCAGGTCGCGGCAGATGAAGGTCCAGATCAGATCGAGATGCGGCTCGTAAATCAGCCCGACCTGACGGCTCGGCAGCACGACGTCGATGAGGAACGGGTCGAGCGGGCGGAAGAACTCCTGGTGCAACCGGGCGGCCCAGGACTGGGCGCCTCCGGCCTCGGGCACCAGATCGAGCGGCGCGGTATCGGGCTCGAAGATCTTGTCGAAGTTATCGGCGGCGTCGATCTCGTGAATGATGGCCAGAACCGTCTCGAGGGAAATGTCGCGCTCGCCGCGCTCGATCGACGCCTCGGCGGCGCGCACCAGCATGGCCCTCGCCTGGGGGCTGAGGGTTGAGAGGTAAGTCTTGATTCGATCCCTGACGGGATTTCCCCTGGCGTTCATTTTGTCAAACAGGCCTCTGGCGACCAAAACAAGGGAACGCGAAAAGATTTAATGTTTCATTGTCGCTAGTCGGCCGGCTAATCAATATTCGTAGCACGGCGCAAGACTGCGGGCGACAAGGTCGCGCGAGTCAACGGGACGCGAAAGCCCCGGAGACAAACATAACGTTGCGATATAGGCATTTATCGGTGCAGGCAGCGTTCAAGCCGACCGGATGGACGGCGAGCGCGCGCGGATAAAGCCATCGTGCGCCGCTTGGTCCACGGGCTCAACTCGGGCGCCAGGTTCCGTCCGGCTGTTGGCAGGCCTGATCGCGCAGGATCTCGCGGCGGCCGTCAATAAAGACCGTGTGGGTGAATTCGCGACACTTCAGATAGTTGACCGAATAGGGCGGACCGGCGCTCACCTCGCCATGATGGCCGTTCGACGGGTTGCGCCAGGGTCGGACGGTGCCGGGCGGATCGTAGGTCAGGGTTCCGGTCTGGGCCTCGGCCATCAGCAGCTGGTCGCGCTCGTCGAGCTGGCGGCCGATCTCGCTGCCGACAAGGGCACCAAGGGCGGCGCCGACGCCGGTGGCGACAAGCCGGCCGTCGCCGCCGCCGATCTGGGAACCGATGACGCCGCCGGCGATGGCGCCCGCGACCGTGCCGACATTCTGCTTGGGACCGGAATCGCCGCACGCGGTCAAGCCAAGCATGACGGCAATTGCGGTCAACTGCATCTTCGCGTTCATGAAATCCCTCAAGTCCGCCCGCCCGACGGCATCGCCAAGACAGCGATCGACGTCGAATCCCCTTCCGATCCCGGATAGCATGCGTTCCGGCGCATTGGTATTTCGCTAGTCGGTGAAAATGGCAAAAGCGGGTCGAAGCCCCGCGCTAGAGGACCGGCAGGGTCAGTTCGCAGCGGAAGCCGCCAAGGGGCGAGTCGCCGAGATCGAGCCGACCGCCATAGAGCGCGGCGAGTTCGGTGACGATCGACAGGCCGAGGCCGGTGCCCGGCACCGTCTCGTCCAGGCGCTTGCCGCGCTTGCCGATCTCGGCGCGCTTTTCTGGCGAGATGCCGGGGCCGTCGTCGTCGACCAGCACGCTCATGAAATTGCGCTCAAGCCCGGTTCCGGGGCGGGCGCTGATTTCAACCCGCACCCTCGAGCGCGCCCATTTGCAGGCATTGTCGATCAAGTTGCCGGCCATTTCCTCAAGGTCCTGCTGCTCGCCACGAAAGCGCAGGCCCTCGTGATTGATCAACTGGATTTCCAGATCGCGATCGGCGTGGATGCGGCGCATGGCGCGCACGAGGCGCTCCAGCACCGGGCCAACCTCGGTGACGACGCCGATGACGCGGCGCTGGGCGGCGATGCGGGCGCGCTCCAGATAGTTCTGGATCTGGTCACGCATCAGCGCCGCCTGTTCGGACACCAGTCCGGCGAATGGCACCTGCGAGCCGCGCGCCTCGTTGGTGATCACCGACAGCGGCGTCTTGAGGGCGTGGGCGAGATTGCCGACCTGGGTGCGGGCGCGCTCGACCACTTCGCGATTGGCCTCGATCAAGGCGTTGAGCTCCTGGGCGAGCGGGGCGATTTCGGAGGGAAACTCCCCTTCCAGCCGTTCGGCCTCGCCGGTGCGGATCCGAAACAGCGCCTGCCGCATGCGCTCCAGCGGCTTCAGGCCGATGCGGACCTGGATGAAGGTGGTGAGGACGAGGCCGATGCCGACGAGGGCGAGAATGGCGATGGTCTGGACCGAGAAGGTGAAGAGGTCGCGCGACAGCCCGCCGGTGTCGCCGGCGACGACGACGCGGTAGTTCTTGTCGTCGTCAATGGCGATCCGGCGCTCGAGCGCGCGCAGGGTCTGGGTGTCGGGACCGATGACGGACGAACGGGCGACGCCATTGGCGTCAGGCACGACGCCGAGGTCGAAGGGCGAGGCCAGCACCTCGCCGGTCAGCGAATTCGACGCGGCGACGACCTTGCCGTCCGGCTCGGAGCGAACCATCCAGTACCAGCCGGACAATGGCAGTTCGAAGCGCGGCTCGCCGAGATTGTCGGGGGCCTTGATGAAGCCGGTCTGCTCGATCTCGCTGCCGACGGCGCCGATCAGGGTCTTGAGGTTGACCTCGAGGCGCTCGTCGAAGGCCCGCTCGGCCGAGGCGCGGAACACCGCGACCAGCACGACGCCGGCCAGCGCCAGCGACAGGGCGCTCCACAACGCGGCGAGCAGGAACAGGCGACGGGCGAGCGACGGCGAACGCATCAGCCGGCCTCGCCGGGCAGGCCCACCGTGTAGCCGAGACCGCGGACGGTCTGGATGATGTCGATACCGAGCTTCTTGCGCAGGCGACCGACGAAAACCTCGATCGTATTGGAATCGCGATCGAAATCCTGATCATAGAGATGCTCGACCAGTTCGGTGCGCGACACGACGCGCCCCTTGTGGTGCATCATGTAGGCGAGCAGCCGGAATTCGTGCGAGGTGAGCTTGATCGCCAGGCCGTCGACGGTGACGCGGCTGGCGCGCATGTCGAGGCGGACCGGGCCGCATTCGATCTCGTTGGAGGCATGGCCGGCGGAGCGGCGCACCAGGGCGCGGATGCGGGCGAGGATCTCCTCCATATGGAACGGCTTGGCGACATAGTCGTCGGCGCCGGCGTCGATGCCGGCGACCTTGTCGGACCAGCGGTCGCGGGCGGTCAGGATCAGCACCGGCATCTTGCGGCCGGCCCGCCGCCAGGCCTCCAGCACACTGATGCCATCCATCTTGGGCAGGCCGATATCGAGCACAACCGCGTCATAGGGTTCGGTATCGCCGAGGAAGTGCCCCTCCTCGCCGTCAACGGCGGAATCGACGACGTAACCGGCTTCCTTCAATGCCTCGGCCAATTGCCGGTTCAAATTGACGTCGTCCTCGACCACGAGCAGACGCAAAGGCGGCCTCCAATACCTGTCGGGCACGAATCGCGTGCCCATTCAATTCAACGATTGAGCGACTTCCCGTTCGTCGCGTCAAATACGATCGTGCGCACCTGCCCGTTCGGCTCCAGCACCGTGACGCGATAGACCCATTGATCGGAGACGCGGCAGACGGCGGCGCGGACGATTTCGCCGGCGATCTGGCGCCGCAATTCCGACAGGCGGAGCGTGCCGGCGGGGGCGCGATCGGCGGGCGCGCAGGAATCCAGCGGCTGCGCCAGGCCCGGCGGGCTCATCAGGACGGCGATCGCCAGGGCGATCGGCAAAGCGGCGGCGCGGACGCGCATGGGAACCTTCCGAACATCAACAGCAATCGACGTCGCGCGAGGCGCCGCGTCCTGAACTGCGTGGGCAGCTGACTCCCCCGACGGCCGAAGCCGGCGGCAACAAGGCAGTCCGCGAGGTTGCAAGCCTATCACCGGCGCCTGAACCGCCGATGAACGTTGTCGCGGCAGTGCCGCCGATGCGGCGGCAACGGCCCCGGCGCCAGGGCCGGGGCCGCGTGCCTCAGGCCGTCTTGCGGCCGACCGGCGTGGTGGTGGCGAAGCGCAGGCCGGCCATCACGGCGCCGATCAGCGTCAGCGACAGGCCCTCGAAGCCGGGCGGGACGATGGTGGTCAGATCGGCCTGCTGGATGGCGCCGAGGGCGGCGAGCGCGGCGCTTAGGCCGAGGGTGCGGTAACCTTTCATGGAATGTCCTTTGCACTGGCGGGAGGAGGAATCGCGCATCGACGTGAGGCGCGCATGCGACGCCGGCGTCTGGCGGCCGGCGGGCGCATGGGGGGAGCGGACCGTCCGCCTCGGATCGGCCGCTGTTTCGGCGCGGCGCGGCGAGATCAGCCGCGCTCGGCAAGCCGGGCGCGCAGGTCCGCCAGCTGGGCGGCTTCCTCCGGCGTCGGCTCGCGCAGTTCCAGCGCGAGCCGACGGGTCAGCGCGGCAAGCGCCATTTCGATGGCTTGATCGGGAGAGCGGAAGCGCCTGGCCGACATGATCAGATCCCCCACTGAAAAACGACGCCGCCAACGCGGACATAGGCGCCCTGCTGGGTACGGACCCGGTATCGCAGCAACGTGCCGACCGGCTGGGCGGAGAGGTCGATCGCGGCCTCGTAGATGTCGAGGCCGTCGGCGAGCGCCTCGATGAAGACGAGCGGGCCGGCGGTCCAGGTGGCGCCATCGTCGCGCGAAGCCTCGGCGATCAGGTGGGTGTTGAGGACGATGGGCAGGTGCATGGTCTTGGCCTGCAACGACAGCCGCGCCTGCGTGGGGGCGATCGAGGCATCGAAGGCGACCGACACCAGCGACATGTCGGCGATGTCGACGAACTCGTGGAAGCCGATCTCGCCGACCTCGTAGAGCCCGTCGCCGCCGCTCGGCAGCGCCGACATCAGGATCTCGATGTAACGGGTGGAGCGCAGCTGCGCGACCTGCAGGGTCTTGGTCTCGCCGGTGACCCAGGTCAGGCCGGTGCGCGGCGTGTTGGTGACGAAGCTGCTGCCGTTGGTCGAGGTGCGATAGTTGAGCGTCGCCGGCGAGCGGGCGAGCAGGCTGTTGGCGGCGCGAACCGAGAGGGCGCCGATCATCCGGCTGGTGCCGAGATCGAAGCGGAGCCACTGATTGCCGGAGCCGGACGAACGCCAGGCGGTCGTCGTCACCTGATCGGCGGCCTGCCAGGCCTCGAAGCCGGCGGCCTGGGTACTGGCGGAAATGGTGACGCCGGAGGTGGTGGCGGCGGTCATCGCCGGCAGCAGGTTCGGACCAAAGGTGAGCGTCGGCGAATAGCATTTGTAGTAGGGATCGAAATAGATGTTGCCGCTCAAGCCGGTGTCGATGTCGGTGCCGTCGGCGAACGGGTCGGCGATGCCGTCGACCATGTTCATGCGGTCGCCGCGCTGCTCGGCGGCATAGAGATGCAGCACGCGCAACGACCGCAGCACCTGCTCGGACTCGGTGGCATGCAGGGTGATGCTGTCGCTGGCCGTTTGCAGGTCGATATTGTCGCCGGCGACCAGCGACCGGAAGCGCAGCGCCGTGCCGTTCTTGCTGCCGGCGAACAGCGCGGCGCCCGCTCCGACCGTCTCGGCGGCATTGACTTCGGCGGCCACCTCGATGCCGGCGAGCTTGCCGGCCTGGGCGGCGGACATGAAGCCGTCGACGCTCGCCGTCGCGGTGCCGAGGATGGCGCCGGCCTTGCGCAGGTTGCCGGAATAGTTGAGGTCGCCGGTGACGTCGAGCGTATAGGCGGGCGCCGACGCGGAACCGACGCGCAGGCGGGTCGGCGCGTTGACATAGCCGGTGCTGCGGCCAAGGCTCAGGGCGGTGATCCAGCTGACGCCGGCGGCCGACACCTTGAAGCCGAAATCGTCGCTGCCGAGATTGCCGATCTCGGCGCGGCCGGACCAGTTGGTCTGGAACAGCAGCGAGCCGGTGTTGGTGCTGGCTTCCTTGGCGATGATCAGGCGCGCATCGCCCGAACCGCCGGAGCCGGCATCGACGGCGGCGAACAGCGCCGCCGGCGAGCGCACCGACAGGCGATTGGTGGCATCGGGGGTGGCGCCGATGCCGAGGCGGGCGAAGACCGGACTGTCGCCGGCATGGGTGCGCCAGCCGGCGGCGGTGAGGACCAGCGTCTCGCCGCTGTCCTCGACCAGCATGTGCAACCCGAGGCGCGGGACGAGGAACACCCAGCCGCCGGCCTGCCAAAGGGCGATCTGGCCGTCCTTGCCGGACCAGGCGCCGCTGGCGCCGGCCGCGACGAGCCACATGTCCGCCTCGACCGGCGCCGGCGGCGGGACGGCGAGCGTTCGGGATTTGGTCGAGAGGCCGACAAGGGCATCGAGGCGGGCGAGCGCCTCGTTGTGGGTGATGTGCTTTTGCGCCTGTGCCGGTTCGATCAACGGCAGGCCGAGGCGGGCGGTTTCAGACATGGACGATGATCTCCCGCGTGATCCCCGCGCCGGTCGATGGACTGACCTGGGCGAGGCGGAGGCTGAATTGCGATTGCGGCGCGCCAAAATCGGCGATCTCGGCGGCGGCGGCATAGTCGAAGCGCGGCGCGGCGAGGCTGACCGAGCGGCGGACCACCGCGCCGTCGAGGAGGTCGAGGCGGTAGCTTTCCGCCTCCTCGCCGAGCGGCACGTCGGGGCCATCCCACCCATCGCCATCGATCCGGGCGCGGCGGACCCAGGTGAAGGCGACTTGGCCGGTCGACGGGTCGCGCCTGGCGCGCACATGCACCGGCGCGAAGGGGCGAAGCCCCCTGCCCCACGCGGTCAGTTCGGCCTCCGCCATGGCGGCGTCGCCGACATCGACATTGGACGGGCCGACGCGATAGCGGCGCGGCGCGCCAAGCTCGGCGCGGCCGATCGGAAGGCGCCGGACGGCGGCGTCGAGCAGCACGAAGGTGCTTCCGGCCGGATGGCCGCCGCCCGTCGCATCCTCGGTGCCGCCGAGACCGCGCAGCAGCCGGGTCAGGCGATAGCGGTTGGGGCCGATCAGCTCGGCGCCGGCGAAGGCGACGACCTCGGTCACGCCGTCGGCGCGGCGGATGGCGGCGAGGTTTTCGCCGGACAGCACGTCGATCTCGGCGCGGGCGGCGAGCACGCCGTCGAGCAGGATGACGTCGAGGCCGGCGGAGCGATCCCAGATCGCCGTCGGGCCCGGCCCGAGCGGCACGGCGAGCGTGCCGATGGTGGCGCGGCGATCAAGATCGACGACATCGGTGAAGCTGGCGCCCGACACCGACTTCCAGACGGTAAGCCGGCCGGGCCAGGGGCGGGCCCATCCCGCGATCCACGGGCGATGGGCGTCGGCGCCGTCGTCGAGCGGCGGCAGATCGAGCATGACGATGCGCGGGGCGCCGAATGCCAGTGGAACGCGCGGGGCGCGGCCGATCACCGCCGGCACGGCGGCGCGATGGACGGCGCGGTCGTGGCGGCGGGCCGAGATCCGGCGGCGGTCAGTGTCGTCGATGCGCTCGATCACGACGGTACCGGCCTCGCCGAGTTCCCCGAGCGAAACGACGTCGCCGGGCTCAAGGCCGACATGACGGCGGGCGAGGCTGAATTCCAGCGTTTCGCGGCCGGCCCATTGGGCCTGCAACGCGCTGGCGGCGCGGGTTTCGACCAATGCGACCGGGGCGACGACCGAGAGGTCGACCGAGGCGACGTGGCGGGTGCGGGCGGCGGGCCGGGTGGCGCGGGTGGTGACGCGATCATAGTCGGCCAGCGCCTCGACGAAACCGATGGTGATTTCCGCCGCGAGCTCGCTTTCCTGCGCCCGGGCGCGAACCAGGCGCGGGTCGCGTTCCGGCTCGACCAGATCGTCGGCGGCAAGCGTCAGAACGGGACCGCGATCGCGCGAGCGCGCCACCAGCCGGTCGCCGGCATCGACGATGTCGAAGCGGAACACCTGTGCCAGCGGCTCGACGACGTCGCGAACCGAGGCGAGGCCGTCAATGACGAGGCCATCGACGATGTCGTCGAGCCCATCCTCGATGTCGATGTCGACGCCGGTCTCGGCGGCGAGCAGGCGCACCACGGCATCGAGCGGGGCGGCGCCGAGACGACCGTTCAGCCAGTGGCCGGTCGCCCAGTTGTCGCCGTCGGCCCAGACGTCGCGGGCGGCCGGAAAGGCCGGGGTCGGGCGGGCGTCCCAGGTCCACAGGTGAATGTGTGCGGCATCGACCATGCGGCCGCCATAGAGCGGCGACAGCGGATTGGCCGCCGGGTCGAAACCGGCCGCGGCCGGGTCCCAGCGACCGAGATGGGCGGCAAGCACCGCCCGCTGGGCGACGTCGTCGCGGCCGCCGTTGGAGGCATTGGGCAGGCGGCTTTCGGCGGACTTGGCGTCGGGGAACACCGCCGGATCGTTGGCGCCGCGATCGACCGCCGCCGCGCCGAGTTCGGTGAACCAGATCGGCTTGGAGCGCGGCACCCAGGCGGTGGGCGTGGCGGCCTCGACGCCGGCCGGGCGGTTGAAATGCGGGTTCTGCCACCAGCCGAGCAGATCCTTGAACCGAAACACCCAGGGCTTGCCATGGGCGCCGTCGGTGATCGGCGTTCGGGTCTGGGCGGCGCGGGCGGCGGCATCGGCATAGAACCAGTCATGGCCTTCGCCGCCGGCGAGGCGCGATGCCAGATAGGCGCGATCGTTGGCGGTGCGGGCGCTGGCGGCGTCGAGATGATCACCGTCGCGCCAGTCGGCCAGCGGCCAGTAAACGTCGATGCCGATGGCGTCGATCGCCGGGTGGGCCCAGAGCGGATCGAGGTGGAAATGCACGTCGCCACTGCCGTCCGAGGGCTGGTGACCGAACCATTCGGACCAGTCGGCGGCATAGGTCAGCCGGGTGCCGGCACCGAGGATGGCGCGGACGTCGGCGGCGAGGGTGCAGAGGCGGTCGACGGCCGGATAGGTCGACACGGCGGAGCGCAACGTCGTCAGGCCGCGCAGTTCCGAGCCGATGACGAAGGCGTCGACGCCGCCGGCCGCCTTGGCCAGGGTGGCGTAGTGCAGCACCATCCGGCGCAGGCTCCATTCGGCCGGACCGGAATAGGCGACGCCATCGCCGACGACGGCGAAATGGGCCGACGCGGCGGTGCCGAACAGGGCGGCGACCTCCGCGCCGACGGCGGCGGTCTTGTCGGGCGATCCGGGTCGGCCCGGCGCCGGATGACAGGTGATGCGGCCGCGCCATGGATGGGCCGCCTGTTCGGCACCGCCATAGGGGTCGGGGCGGGCATTGACGGCGGGGATGTCCATCAGCACGAACGGCACCAGCGTCACCGCCAGTCCGCGCGTCTTCAGCTCGCGGATCGCCTCGACCACCGACGCATCGGCGGGCGAGCCGCCATAGGCGGCAAGTCCGGCATGGCGGGAGACGATGGCGGCGCTCGCCCGGTCGAGGCCGGCGACGCTCCATTGCGGCCCGAGCGTGACGCGGTCGGCGGCGATCACCTTGGGGCGGATGGCGCAATTGCCGGCGCGCAGATCGTCGCCGAACCAAGCGACCACCAGCGCCACCCGCTCGATGTTGGGGCAGACCGCCTGCAGTTCGTCGAGGGCGGCGGCGATATCGCTGCCGGCGCGCAGGGTGTGGCGGTTTTCCGGCTCGGTGCCAGCGTCGACGACGCGGTTGACGGCAGTCGTGGCATAGCCGAACTCGGTGGCGCCGGGGATCAGCGTCACCGCCCGCACCTGCCGTTCCAGCGCGTCGATCGGATTCCAGACCTCGAAGGTGAAATGCGGGATGCGGTTGCCGTAGTCGGCCACCGGGAACCGTTCGAACACCACATAGGCGGTGCCGCGATAGGCCGGCACCGGGCCGGCTTCCTTGGCGAGGATCAGCGCATCGGGCTCCCCGGTCTCGTCGCCGAGGTGGATGCGGTGGGTGACGCGGGTGAGGTCGAGTTCGGTGCCGTCGGCCCAGATGCGGCCGATGCCGGCGATCGGGCCGGCGCAGACGGCGACGGCGCAATTGGCGTAATAGGAGTAGCTGACGGTCTTCTGGCTGGCGCCGCCCTTGCCGCCGGAGCGGCTGACCTCGGTCGCCTCCTGATATTCCGTCGCCCAGATCATCTCGCCGGAGACGCGGGCGCGGCCGAGGACGCGGGGGATCGGCTTGCCGTCGGTGGCGACGGCCACCGTCAGGTCCTTCATGCGCGGACCGTGGCGGGTGGCGGGCGTGCCGGCGAGCAGGCGCTGGTCGATCATGGCGCCGGCGGTGGCACCGATCGCCTGACCGATGGCGGCGCCGAACGGGCCGCCGATGAAATTGCCGACGGTGGCGCCAATGGCGCTGAAGACGAGCGTGGCCATCAGTCGACGATCCCCGGAAAGGCAAAGGCACAGGCAAGGCGTCGGCGCCACCATGGCGCCAGCGGGCTTTCGACGACGGCCGAGCCGTCATAGGCGTGGATGAAGCTCGCCGGGGTCGCCAGAATGCCGGCATGCTTGGCCGGCAGGCCGTCGCGCCAGCGAAACAGCAGGACGTCGCCGGGGCGCGCCGCGAGCGGGTCGACCTCCAGCAGATGGGCGCGGGCGGCGGACGCCAGGGTATCGCAGCCGGTCGCCTCGGCCCAGTCGGGGGCATAGGCCGGCAGCGCCTCGATCTCGGGACCGTGCAGCGCCCGCCACAGGCCGCGGACGAGGCCGAGGCAATCGGCGCCGACGCCCTTCAGCGAGGCCTGATGGCGATAGGGCGTGCCGATCCACTGACGCGCCTCGGCGACCAGCGCCGCGCGGGTCGGGGCAATCGTTGACGCGGTCATGTCAGGCGATCTCCGGTGTTGCGGCCGGCGCGCAGGCCGGGGTGGCCGACGAGGAAGTCGGCCGAGGGCATGTGCGGAAAGCCGCGAAAGGCAACGGCGTTGCCGAAGCGCTCGGCGCAGGTGGCAAAGCGCTTGTCGCAGCCGACGGTGAGGCGAAGCGCGACGCCGGGCGCGGCTTGCGGCGCGAGCGGCAGCCAGAGATCGAGTTCGACCAGGCCATCGCGACGATCGTGGCGCTTGATGTCGGCCGTGGCGCCGGCGGCCGGGCCGGCCGTCACCTCGATGCGACCGCCATCAAAGGCGCCGACCGGGAAGGCGTCGAGGCCGGCAAGGCGCAGCCGGTGGGCATCGACGACCGCCGCGATTGTGGCATCGGCGCGATGGGCGGCCAGGGAAAGATCGACGCCGCAGCGGGCATCGCCGAGATCGGCGTCGCACAGGTGGCGGAACAGACGCCCGCGCGGCACGTTGAGGCGATGGGCAAGGCCGCGCAGCTCGGCGCGGAAGGCGCCGTCGGAGCGAACCACCTCACCGACCTCGGCGACACGCAGCAGCATGCGCTCGCCGGCGTCGGACCAATTGACCAGCCACATCTCGACGCGGGCGCCGTCATAGCGACCGGCATCGAGATCGCTGTCGGTGAGCAGGGCCGAGGTCAAGGCGCCGGCGACATCGAGGCCGCCGACGGCAAAGCCGGCATTGGCGACGGCCTCGGAGGCATCGAGGCCGTGGGCTGGCAGGTAGTCCTGGCCGTCGAAGGCGAGGGTGCGGTCGTGATCGGTGAAGCCGAGCACGAGCCCGTCGCGGCGGGTGAGCTTCCAGCAGGTGGCGAGCGTGGTGGCGGTGCCGGCGAGATGGGCCGACAGTCCGGGCGGCAGGGCTTTCATCGGGCGGACCTCCGGCGCTCAGGCGCGGATTTCGACGAGGGGAATCGGGTCGATGAAGCCGGCGGCGAAGTGATCGAGGTCGACGCGGATTTCGTCGGTGTCGAAGCGGACCGGCACGTCGAACCAGTAGCCGGCGGTGACGGCGGCGCCATTGGCCGGGACGTGGCCGGGGGCAAAAGTGACGATGCCGGTCGTCGGATCGAGGCTGAAGGCGGCGGCGGGCTTGACGACGCCGGCGACGGCGACCAGCAGCGTTCCGGCAACCGGCTTGGCGATCGGCCGGACATAGGCCGTCGGGCCGGAGCCGTAGCTCTTGGCGAGGCGGAAGGTCGTCGCCGCGCCGGTGCCGGTGCCGATCGGCTGGTCGAACGCCGTCGGCGACTGCGACGGCGGGCAGGACTTGCAGTCGACCGGATCGCGATAGCGGAAGCCGTGCAAGCGGCCGCGGCGCTCCTCGAAGAAGGCGATGACGGCGTGAAGCTGGTCGAGGGTGCGCACGCCGGTCGCCGCATCGTAGTGGCGCATCGAATCGGCGAAGCGGGTGTTGCGGGCCTCGTGGCCGGAGCCGAGGGCGATCACCTCGGTGCGTCGGCGCGGGCCACCGGTGGCGCCGAACGCCACCGGCGCGGGAAAGCGCACCTCGTGGAATGCCGCGAGCTGGGACATGGTCAGGGATCTCCGGGGCAAGCCGTGGGTGATTAAAGGGCAAGACCACAACCGCTCGCGTTTTGATTTCGCTCAATGCAGGGCGAGCGGGTTCGGGCTTCACTCGTTTCCAACGAAAAAGAGGATGAGCTCATGACTCACGTGCCGCATGAACTGGCCGAGGAATTCCCCGAACATCGCGAACGGCTGCATGTGCTGAAGGCGGGCAACCCGCACTTCGCCAAACTCTCCGACACCTATTTCGAGGTGAACCACGAGATTTACCGTATCGAGAGCGGAATTCATCCGACCACCGACGAAGTATTGGAAACGCTCAAGAAACAGCGCCTGCACGTGCTTGATCAGATCCACGATCTGCTGAAGCAGGCGGCGTGACGCCACCTTGGCGCGGGCGAGCGGCCGACAGGCTGCCCGCCCCTCCGGCGTTGCCCACGGAGCACCAACCAGACGTCACTTGCGAAAGTCCGAGTTCGAATACCGAGACACACCTCCGCCTGAACCCCTCCTCGTCGGGTTGAGGTGTCAGTGCCCGCGCCGTCCCCGTCCGACGGCGCGGGCCAACATTCCCGAGACCTGCGCCTCAGCCTTGCGGAATCCCTCGACGTCCGGCGTCGAGATGTTGACGGTGACGTTCACCGCCCGCCCGGCAGTACCCCCCGCCCGCACGCCCAAACGTCCATCCGGCCCGCGCGACAAGGGCAGGATCGCCTCGGCTCCGGCCTCGCCCATCAGGCCGGTGGCGCCATTGGCCATGGGGAACAGCCGGGGCGCATCGACGATGCCGCCCTCGGCGAAGGGAATCGGGCGGCCTGCGGCAAACGCGCCTCCCCTGGCGAAGAACTGCGGCATCGGCGCACCGGAAAGCTGGCCGGTCACCGCGCCGATGGCCGACTGGATGCCGCTGGACAGCAGATTCTCCAGCGGGCGAAACGCCTGGGCGAGGGCATTGCCCGACAGGCGCAGCGCGATCGACTTCACCACATCCTCGAACTTGCGGCCCTCGACCACGGCCGAGCGGAAGCCGCTCGACAGCGACCGGCCGAGCAGGACGGAAACGCGGTGGGTGTCGTCGAGCACGGCGCGCAGGTCTTCGGCCTGGCTGATCTGGTCCTGGGTGTCGGACATGGCGGCCTCGCGGGTCGGGTCAATCGGGGAAGGCAAGCATCAGGGCATCGAAGGCGGATCGGTCGGTCGCCGCCGGGGCGGCGACCCAGGGCGCGGCCATGGTGGCGAATTCGCGCGGGGACAGGGCCCAGAACGCCGCCGGCGCGAGGGCGAGCCGGCCGAGGCCGAAGGCAAGCACCTCGGGCCAGGCGATCAGCGGCCCGGCGCCGCGTCCGGGTTCGCGCCCGGGGGCGGCGTCTGGCCCGAAGGCAGGGGCGACAGCGTCGACGACGGCGCCGGCGCCCCCTCGCAAGGGCGGGGCGGCGGTTGCCTCGAAGCAGCCGGGAGGGAGGGCGCGGCGAAGGTGGCGATCAGCAGTTCGGCGACGATGGCGACGAAGCCGCTGGCGCCGCCGTCGGCGCGCAGGCGGCCGACCGCGTCGTCGTCGATCGCATGGCCGCCGCCGCGCAAGCCGGCGCCGATGATGCGCACGGCATCGCTCGCCGAGAGCCGTCCGGCCTCGAAGCGCGCGACCAGCGTCGCCAGATCCGGCTCGCCAAGCGCGCCCTCCAGTTCGGCGAGGGCGCCGAGCGTCAGGCACAATGTGTGGGGGCGGCCGTCGAAGATGGCTTCGACCTCGCCGCGAATGCGGTTGACCATGGCGGGCCTCGCTGGGTCTTGCCGGATGGCGGCATCAGAGCGCGGTGAAGGCGAGGGCGCCGGCGGATTCGAGCGCGGCGTCGAAGGTCAGCTCGCTGGCGTGCTCGCCGGTATATTCGAGCGCGACGATCTGGAACGGGCCTTCGACGGTGCCGAAATCCGGGATGACGATGCGCCAGGGGCGGATGTCGCCGGAGAAGAACAGCGCCCGCATGGCGGCGTCGGAGGCGTCGTCGCGGAACACGCCGGCGCCGGAGACGTGGGCGCGGCGAACGCCGGCGCCGGCGAGCAGCTCGCGCCAGCGGCCGGCGCTTTCGGTGTGGGTGACGTCGACGGTCTCGGCGTTGAAGCTGAGGCGGCGGGTGCGCAGGCCGGCAATGGTGACGAAGGCACCGGTGCCGGTCTCGTCGACCTTGATGAGAAGGTCCTTGCCCTTCTGGATGGCCATGGATTCGATCCTCGATGATGGCGGCCTCAGGCGGCCGGTTCGATCAGGGCGGAGAGGCGGATGGTGGCCTCGGCGGTGAGACGATCGCGGCCGAGACGGGCCTCGGTGGCGCGGACGAACAGCCGCACCAGCCGATGGCCGGCGAGCGGCAGCGCCGCGTCGTCGAGGGCGCCGACCACGTCGGCGGCGATGGCCATGGCGTCGATGCGGCCGCCGGAGCGGGTATAGGCGCGGATCACCAGCGACACCTGTTCCAGCCGGGCGTTGAGGCCGGAGGCGTCGCGGCTGTCGATCTCCTCCAGCGCGACGTAGGGAAACGCCGCGTTGCGCGGCGGCCCGTCATGGACGCGGCCGGAGCCGAGCCGGTTGACCAGCACGGCGTCGGCGGCCAGTCGCGCCTTGACGGCGGTGAAGAGGGCCGTCGACGGCGTCATCGTCCGTCCTCCCCGGCCAACAGCACCAGGGCACGGCCGGTCTCGTCCGGGTCGAAGGCGGCACGCACCCAGAAGACACGGCTGCCCTTGCGCAGGCGCATGGCGCTGCCGACGTCGGCGCGGTGGCGGATGAGGATGCGGTGGCTGACGCGGCCGGTGTCATGACCGGCCAGAGTCGCCTCCCCTGCCTCGACCGGGGTGATCGCGGCCCAGACGTTGGCGACCGGCGTCCAGAGCTGGCGACCCTCGGCATCGAGCGCCGGCACTTCGAGGATGAGACGGTGGCGCATGGCGCCGATGTCGATGGGGGACCGGGTCATGTCAGGCCACCCGCAATTGGCGATAGGGGGCGATCAGGTCGCGGACCTGGTCGGGGATGCCGGCGTCGATCGTCTTGCCGAGGCCGTCGCGGCCCTCGTACCAGCGGGCGACCAGCAGCATGATCGCCTCGCGCAGCGGCTGCGGCACCGAGACGGCCGACGGGCCGTAGCCGGCGGTCAGTTCGACCGCCACGGCGTTGACCGGCGCCAGCGGCGGCAGCGACGCCGGTTCGATCAGGCGCAGGCGGGCGGGGGTGGAGGCGGTATCGACGTAGCAGGCGGCGAGCGGCAGCGGCCGAGCCACGCCGTCGACGCCGCGCAGCGATACCGCGTCGATGGCGATGACCGGGGCGATCGGCACGTCGATCTGGCCGGAGCGCGGCCAGGCGTCGAGCGTCAGTTTCCAGTGCTGTTCGATCAGCACGCGGCGGGTGGCGTTTTCGACGTGAACGCGGGCGGCGGCGATCAGGGCGCCGATCAGGCTGTCCTCGGCGGTATCGTCGATGCGCAGGTGAGCGCGCGCCTCGGTGAGGGTGACCGGTTCGGTCTGGGGGGGAGTGACGAGGATGACGGACATGCGGTCCTCCGCTCGGCGCGACGGGCGAGGCGAATGCGGGTTCGGCGGGAATGGCTTGGGAGCGGGCATCGAGGCCGCGCCGCCGGGCAGGGAGGGAACCCCGGCGGCGCGGCAGATCGGCACCATGACCTGCCGGCCAGGTGGCCGGCGCGGTCAACGGATCAGGTCGTGCCGAACTTCAGGAGCTTGATGGCGTCGAAATCCTGGACGCCGCCGCCGACGCGCTTGGTGGTGTAGAACAGCACATAGGGCTTGGCGGAGTAGGGATCACGCAGCACGCGGACGCCGACGCGGTCGACGATGAGGTAGCCGCGCTTGAAGTCGCCGAAGGCGATGGAATAGCTGTCGGCGGCGATCGCCGGCATGTCCTCGGCCTCGACCAGCGGGAAGTTCATCAAGGTGGCGGGGGCGCCGAACTGGGTCGGCGGCTGCCAAAGGTAATGCCCGGTGGTGTCCTTGAGCTTGCGGATTTCGCTCTGGACCTTGCGGTTCATCACCCAGGTGGCGTTCTGGCGGAAGCCGCCCTTCAGCGTATAGACGAGATCGAACAGCACGTCGGAGGCGTTGGCGGCGGGGAACGCGGCCGAGACGCCGGTCGTCTTGTAGCCGATCTTGTCCGGGGTCCAGCTCGTCTCGGCGATCTTGGCGGTGGCGAGGAAGCCCTGCGGCTTGGTGATGCCGTCGCCGGTGACGAAGGCCTGGCCCTCCTGTTCGGCAAAGGCGGTCTCGACCTCCTCGGCGATCCAGCGGTCGATATCGACGGCGCTGTCATCAAGCAGCATGCCGGTGGCGGCGGGCATGGCGTAGAGTTCCATGGTCGGGAACGCCAGTTCGACCAGCACCGGCGAGGTGGTCTGCGGCCGGCTGGCGGTTTCGGCGACCCAGCCGGATTGCGGCCCGGTCTTGGAGAACGGCTTCTTGTAGGTGGCCGCCGACACCTGGATCGAGCCGGCGATGGCGCGGATCGGCGAGGCGCTGGAGAGCCGGCGCATGATCTCGGCTTCGGTGACGCTCGGCACCAGGTAGCCGCCGTCCTGGCCGACGCCGACCGACAGGGCCTTTTCCTCCAGCCGCTTCAGGCCGTGATCCTGACCGGCGCGGACATAGGCATCGAACGCCGCCTTGTGCTCGGCCTCGCCGCCGGTCAACGCCGGCGATGACGGCCGGCCGAGTTCGGGGCGGCGGCTCTTCAGCACCATGTCGTCGAGCTTGCGGCGGCTTTCGTCGAGCGCCGCGTCGATGCGGTCGAGCTTGTCGACGGTGACGATGTCGGCGGAGCGGCGCTCGATTTCGGCGAGGCGCCGGTCGTTGGTCTCCTTGAACGCCTCGAAGCTCGACAGGAACTCGCCGAAGGCGGCGTTGATCTCGGCCGGGTTGGCGGACTTGATCTCGGGGGCGGATGCGATGTCGGTCATGAAGGTCACCTCTTGGGGATGGGGGACGTCCGGTTGCTCGCCGGAACGCAGGGGCGGCCGCGCGGGGCGGCCGCATGGAGACGGGCCGCGCGAGACGACGTTGGCGGATGCAGTTGGGGGGCGCGCCGGGATCAGCCGCGCATCAGGGCGGCGACGCGGGCGAGATCGCCGACGAGGGCGGCGTCGGGGATGGCGTCGGGGGCGGCTTTCACCTGTTCGACGCGAGCGGCGGGCAGCATCGGGAAGGTGACCACCGAGATTTCCCAGAGGTCGACCTCGAGCAGGCGGCGGATGCCGGATTTCGCTTCCCTGCGGGCCCGGACGGTGCGAAAGCCGATGGACAATCCGTCGACGATGCCGGCGCGCAGCATCGCCAGCACCTCGCGGGCCTTGGCGATCTCGGGCAGCAGCCGCCCCTTGACCGCGAGGCCGCGGGCATCCTCGCGCAGTTCGAGCCACTCGCCGATCGGCAGGGTCGGATCGTGCTGGTAGAGCAGCTTCACCCCGCGCGGGCCGGAACGGGCAAGCGTGGCGGCGAAGGCGCCTTTCTCGACGATGTCGCGGGCGAGGTCGGCGACGCCGAACAGGCTGGCGTAGCCGGTGAACACGCCCTCGGCATCGACCGAGGCGACCGGGACGCCGACCCATTTGAGTTCGGGCGCGCCGGCATCCAGGGTGCGCCGGTCGGGACCGGGCGGCGGCATGGCAAAGCGGGACATGCGGGTCGCTTTCTTGAAGGGGGCGGGACAGCGGGGGATCGATCAGGCGGGATCGGGCGAGTAGCCGGCGGCGGCGCGCTTTTCGGCGACGGAGAGGAAGTCGGCGCGGTTGATCCGCGCCCACAGCGCCTCGCGCTCCTGGGTCAGCGCCGGGACCTGATCGGTGTCGGTGCCGAGCACCAGCCGGTCGCCGAATTCCGGCGCCAGCCAGCCGGCGATGGCGGCGGCGGTGCGCTCGACCAGCGGCAGCACGGTGAGGCGCCAGAAGGCGCGATTGGCCTCGGCATAGTTGGAATAGGTGTTGTCGCCGGGGATGCCGAGCAGCATCGGCGGCACGCCGAAGGCGAGGGCGATCTCGCGGGCGGCCTCGCGCTTGGCCTCGATGAAGTCGAGTTCGCGCGGCGAATGCGACATGGCCTTCCAGTCGAGCCCGCCTTCGAGCAAGAGCGGCCGGCCGGCATTGCGGGCGCCCTGATAGCCCTCCTCCAGCTCCTGCTTCAGCCGCTGGTACTGATCGTCGGAGAGATTGCCGCCGTCCTTGGGCGCATAGACGAGGGCGCCGGAGGGCCGGGCGGAATTGTCGAGCAGGGACTTCGCCCAGGCGCTGGCGGCGTTGTGGACGTCGAGGCTGACCTGTGCCGCCTCGATCGGCGGAAAGCCGTAGTGGTCGTCGAGCGGGCCGAAGGTGGACAGGTGCAGGATCGGCGGAATCCGGCCGGGCTCGCCCCGGAAGCGCACCGAGCGGCCGCCGACGGCGTAGTCCCACGCCTCCGGCCAGCCATCGGCGCCGGGGACGACGCGCATCCGGTCCGGGCGCAGGACGTGCAGTTCGCGGACGCTACCGGCGACGGACACCGCCTCGACATAGGCGTTGCCGGCGATCAGCAGGTGACCGTAGACCGCCTCCAGCAGGTCGCGCCCGGCCTGGCGCGGGTTGGGGCGGGCAAGCAGGGCTTGGAGCGGCGTGTCGGCCCGCTCCACCAACTCACCATCGACCTGCTCGTAGACGACCCAGGGCACCGACGCGGCGGCCTCGGCGACGAGGCGAACGGCGCGGTGGACGACCGGGTTCTTCTGGTAGCCCTCGCGGGCAAGGGCGGCATAGTCGCGCGGGGTCCAGACGGGGCGACCCTGATGGGACACCGCGATCAGCGGTCCGGCGCGCGAGGCCTTGGCTTCCGGCGCGACTTGACGCGCCGGTCGGCGAAACCAGCGTTGGAACATGGCAACCTCGGAGGTACGGGACAACGGGAGGCGAACAGCGGGCGTCAGACCCGGCGGACGCGCGGGGCGCCGGCGGCGGTCAGCAGCAGTTCGGAGAGGCCCCAGACCAATGCGTCGAGACGATCGGGCGAGCGGCCGCTGGAAAGGCCCTTGGGGCCGAAATCGGTCATTTCGTCCTCCAGATGCGGGAAGGAGCCGACGTGGTGGACGCGGCCCTGGGCGTAGAGGGTGGCGACGGGCTCGGCCCGCAGGTACTTGCCGCGCGAGGCCCTGACCGGCTTGACCGGCACGGTCGCGTCGACCTGGGCGATGACCGTCGTCACCATGTCGCCGCCCTGGTTAACCTCGACGACGAGGGCGTCGGCCTCGAAGCGGTGCCAGAGGGCGACGGCGCGGGCGGCCCAGACATCGGGCGGCGTGCCGGAGAGCGTCGCGTCCTCGAGCACATAGGCCGAGCCATCGGCGGCGAGGCCGGCGACGACAAGGCCGCAGGCGTCGGCCTTCGGCCCGGCGGTGGCGGGCGGATCGACGGCGACGACGACGCGGACGAGATCCGGCGCGGCCCGCACCCGGCTGCGTTCGAGATCGGCGCGGTTCCACAAGGCATCGGCACGATCCTCGATCAGTTCGCCCTCGAGTTCCTGCCGGCCGAGCATGGTGCCGCCATAGAGGGCGGCGATGCGGCGGTAGAAATCCGGGGCGAGGTTGGACCGGTTTGCGGCGGTGGCGGCGCGGGTGACCACGGTCGAGCGGTCGGCGATGAGGCGCTTGACCAGCGGGATCGGCCGGGGCGTCGTCGTCACCAGCTGACGCGGCCGCTCGCCGAGGCGCAGGCCGAATTGCAGCATGTCCCAAGTGGCGTCGGCGTAACGCCACTTGGCGAGTTCGTCGGCCCAGGCGGCGTCGAATTGCGGGCCGCGCAGGCTTTCCGGGTCCTCGGAGGAGAACACCTGCGCCACCGCGCCGTTCGGCCATTCGATGCGGCGGCGGCTCGGTTGCCACGGCGGCGGCTCGGTTGCCACGCCGGACGCTCGGCGCGGGCGTGAACGGCGAGGATGCCGGACACCCCCTCGATCATCACGTCGCGCACATCGGCGATGGTTTCGCCGACGAGGGCGATGCGGCCGTGGGGCGAGGCGGCGAAACCGGCGTGGCCGAGCGCCAAGCCGCGCACCCATTCGGCACCGGCGCGGGTCTTGCCGGCGCCGCGCCCGCCGATGAACAGCCAGGTCGACCAGTCGCCCTCGGGCGGAAGCTGCTCGTCGCGGGCCCAGGAGGCCCAGTGGGCGAGCGCCGCCTCGAAGTCGGCCCGGGTCCAGTCGGCGACCGCGGCGGCGAGTTCGCCGGCCTCAGCGCAATCCCGCAACGCGGCGCGCAAGTTCGGCCCGAAGCGCGTCGAGGTCGGCGGTGTCGCGGTCATCGATCGGCTCCGCCCCTTCGATATCGTCGAGGTCCTTCATGGTGCGGACCAGCATGTTGAGGTTCTTCGAGGCCTTGTCGCAGGCGACGCAATCGACCGGGCCGTCGCCGGCGAGGCGGTCGGCGAGGTTCAGCGTCTCGCGCTCGACGGCGCGCAGGATGCGGCGCAAGAGCTCGGCCCGGTCGACCGGGGGCGCGGGCGGGGCGTCGCCCTGGCTCTTGGCGGAGCGTCGCGGCGGCGACGGGCGGGTTGCGGTTCTTGCCATGTCCCTCACCGAAAATCCGGGGGCCGAAACGCCAACGCCCGACCTTGCGGCCGGGCGTCGGGGCGTGAGATTGTTTTCCTTGATCGGCGGATTGTGGTCCTTGCCCGTCTCGTCATCAGGACCATTCGCCTGGTGCCGGCGATGCCGGCTTGCGAGGCCCGTTCGACGCAGCTTTGCGATCATGGGCTGAGCCTAGCCCGACAGCGTTTCCCTGAAAAGTTGGGGCAACCCTGATTGGTGCAATCACAAATAGCGATTCGCTATGATTGATGCCCCGGCGCGGCGCATGCGCGACCTGTCAGTGGAAGCGAGTTCATCCCCGCGCCGGTGGAAGCCCCATGGCGTCACGGATCTCGACGACGACGCGTTCGGCATCGTCGCGGTCGGGGCTGCGCTCGATCTGCAGGCGCGAAAGCGCGCCGACCTCAAGGAAGGCGACATAGGAGCGTTCGCCGTCGCTGTCGAATTCACTCTCCACATCCAGCGACCTGACATCCGCCGAGCCGAACTGGTAGCGATAGAGCCCATAGGGGTAGATCAGCGACAGGAACATCCGCCGGTCGCGGATCTCGATCGCGACGCAGGGCCAGGTCAGCGCCTTCCAGACGAGGCCGATGGCGATCGCGCCGGTGATGGCGAAGATGGCCTGGGAAATGCCGGTCGGCGACGTGGTTCTGGCGCTGTTGAACGCGACCCACGAAAAGAAGCACCAGCCGGCAAGGATGAGCGCGGCCAGAGCCCAAAAAAACGCAGGCAAATAGAGCTTGTACTTCAAGGGAACTGTCTCCGATCGCGGAGGTCGGAGACTATCAGGGCCGACTTATCAAAGCGCCAAGGAACGCGGTTAGCGCAACCTCACTCGCCCTTGAACACCGGCGCGCGCTTCGACAGGAAGGCGGTGCGGCCCTCGGCGAAATCGTCGCTGTCGAAACAGGCCTCGGCGAGGGCGGTGACCCTGGCCCAGTCGGCGGCGGCGGGATCGCCGACGCAGGCGTCGATGGCCGCCTTGGCGGCTCGGATGGTCAGCGGGGCGTTGTCGGCGATGGTGGCGGCAAGCGTCGCGGTCTCGGCCTCGAGTTCGGCCACCGGCACGGCCTTGATCAGGAAGCCGAGGCAGGCGGCCTCCGTGCCGGTGAGGCGGCGGGCGGTGAAGAACAGTTCCTTGGCGCGTTGAGGGCCGACGGCATTGACGACGTCGCGCATGCAGTCGGGCGGATAGCCGACGCCGAGGCGGGCGGCGGGAATGCCGAACACGGCGTCGTCGGCGCCGATGCGCAGGTCGCAGGCAACCGCCAGTCCCATGCCGCCGCCGAGGCAGAAGCCACGGATCATGGCTATGGTCGGCTTGCCGGCGTCGCGGACGGCGGCAAAGGCACGGGCGTTGGAGATCTCGTAGGCCTGGGCGGACTTCGAATCCTTGCGCAACGTGTCGAATTCGGAAATGTCGGCACCCGAGACGAAGGCGAGTTCGCCGGCGCCGCGCACGACGATCACCCGGACGTCGGGATGGGCGACGAGGGCATCGATCGCCGCCGGGATCGCCAGCCACATGCCATAGGCGAGCGCATTGCGCCGCGCCGGGTTGTCGATGACCAGGGTGCCGACGCGACCGGCGACTTCGGCGCGAATGCGGGGATCGGTGGTCGGCAACGCGATCGGTGCGGTCATCAAGGCCTCTTCATGCTGCGGTGCACAAGAAATGCAGAACCCGCAAGGACGCGTCAACCATCAAATCACGCTCACATCGGCGCGATGCGCAGGGCTGCCCCGATACAAAACGATTGTGATAGAGTACAAATCTTGAGGGCGCCGCTCCATATCACTCCGGAGCAATGATCAAGGACGCACGTCATGCCGGTTCGTTCGAACAAGCCGCATCTGGGAATGGCCACCCATGATCCGATCTGGGCGCGAATGTGCGCCGAGGCCGAGGCGATGGTCGCGGCCGAGCCGGCACTGGCCTCGATCGTCTACGGCACCATCCTCAATCACAGCCGGCTGGAGGACGCGGTCGTGCACCGCATCGCCGACCGGCTCGACCATCCGGCGATGCGCGGCGAGTTCATCCGCGTCGCCTACATGGAAGCGCTGGAGGCGGAACCGGGCATCGGCGAGGCGTTCCGCGTCGACCTGCAGGCGGTGTTCGACCGCGACCCGGCCTGCGAGCGCTATGTCGAGCCACTCCTCTACTTCAAGGGCTTCCACGCGATCGAGACCCACCGGCTGGCCAACTGGCTGTGGCGGCAGGGGCGCAAGGACTTCGCGTTCTATCTGCAGAGCCGCGCGTCGGAAGTGTTCCAGACCGACATCCACCCGCAGGTGCCGTTCGGGCGCGGGCTGTTCTTCGATCACGCCACCGGCATCGTCATCGGCGCCACGGCGACGATCGACGATGACGTGTCGATCCTGCAGGGCGTTACCCTGGGCGGCACCGGCAAGGAAACCGGCGACCGGCATCCGAAGATCCGCCGCGGCGTGCTGATCGGGGCCGGCGCCAAGGTGCTCGGCAATATCGAGGTCGGCCATTGCGCCCGGATCGCCTCCGGCTCGGTGGTGCTGAAGGCGGTGCCGCCGCGCACCACGGTCGCCGGCGTGCCGGCCAAGGTGGTCGGCGACGCGCCCTGTTCGGAACCGGCGCGGGTGATGGACCAGATGCTGAGCCAAGTCGATCCCGGGCTCTGAGCCCGGGCAGCCGGTAGCGACGCGAAAGCAGGGCGCGCGGGTGATCGCGCGCCGTTTTCATTTCAGCCGCAACTCGAAGATGTACTCGCCCTGGGTCATCTGCACCGACTCGATGTCGGCGATGCGCCAGCCGTCCTTGGTGGCGACGATGGTGTGGAAGGCGCGCTGGCGCTGGCCGAACATCTCGAAGGTGACCTCGACCCGGGCGATGCCGTTGTTCGTCTCGATCAGCCGGGTCTCCAGCTTCTTCATTTCGTCGATGTCCTGGGCATCGAAGAACGGGTCGGCCGTCAGCCTTTGCTCCTCGTCCCGCTTGCCGTCGGCGATGATCGCCTTGGCGAGGGCGGCGGTGAAATAGCGCGGCGCGGTTTTCGGTCCGAGCAGGGAGTTATCGTCGCGCCAGGCGGTGTAGGCCTCCTCCATCACCCGGCGGGAGAACGCCTCCGGCGGCTCCGGCAGCACCGGGACCGGCGGCGTCAGCGGCACGATCTTGCCAAGGCCGAGGGCCGTTCGCAGCGACGAGCCGCTCATCTCGGCATAGTAGTCGGATATCCGCCACTCGCTGCCCTTGCGGCTGAGCAGCAGCAGGAACTTCGCTGGCGGCAATGCGGCATCGAAGAGGGCGACCAGCGGCTGCGGATCGGACTTGACCAGTTCCGCCATCAGCTTTTTCGGGCCGCCCTGCGGGAGGTTGGCGTGGCTGAGATTGAACAGCAGCTTGTCGGAATATTCGGGTTTGCGCTCCTTCAACTCGCGCTTCAGCTTGGCCGCCGGCAGGGTGGCGAACCAGCGATCGATGAATTCAGGGCTGGCCTGCCATTTGTTCGCCTTCATGTCGTTCAAGAACGCGATACCGAAAGCGACGGGATCCTGTTCGGCCACCGGCGCGGCCGGGGGCGCGACCGCTCCGGCGGGCGTTGAAACCGGAGGCGTGGTCGGCGGCGCCAGCGTCGTTTGCGCCGATGCGCCGAGGATGGAAGCCGCAATTAGGCCAGTCGCAATGACGAGTGAAAGCGCACGCATGAAAAACCCGTTGTTGTCGTTGCGCCCGGGGTGCACCATCCTCGAACAGGACGACCAACGCCAGAGGCGGAACGGAGAGTGACGCATGCATCGGGCCGTGACAACCGTCCTCGCCGCGCTGGCGCCGTTCGCCCTCACCTCGCTCGCGGCCGGATCGAGTGCCGTGGCGCAAGGCCAGCCGCTGGCAGCGACGCCGCAAGCGCCGGCGGCCGCGCGCATTCCGAGCCTTGATCTCAGCGTCACCGATCTGCCCGGACAGCTTGGCGCGGCGCAGGCGCTGATCAAGGCCGGGCGGTTCACTGATGCGGCTGCGATGGCGACCACCTTGCTGCCAGGGCTGCGACAGACAATGACCGCCGGGCGACCGGCGGCGGCGCGGTCGGCCTTCGAGGATTACGGCCTTGCCTTCCTGGTGATGGCGGACGCGCTGCGGCTGCAGGGCCTGATCCAGAACGGCGCGGAAGCCTACGGTCATGCGGCGGTGTTTCTCGAGGGCGGCTCGGCGCTGGCGCAGACGGCGGCGAAGGCGGCGCGCAAGCGCGAGCAGCAGCTGGTCCAGGCCGCCGAGAAGGCGGAGAACATCAACGCGCCCTATGTGCAGATTCCGTCGATCGTGCCGTGGGTCGACGAGACCAGGCTGGCGATCGCGCTGGTGGAAATCGGGCGCGATGCGATGGCGGCGCGAATCACGCGCGGGCTCACCAAGATCGCCTACAACATCCCGAGGCTGGACTATCAGGACATGGACCGGCAGGCGGCCGGCGCGGTGCAGGCGGCGCTGACGATCCGGGCCATCGACCGGCGCGCGGCCGGCGCCAACGACCTGGCGCCGACGGGCGATCTGAAGCGGTTTTTCGCCCTTGCCCGGCTCGACGGGTTCGATCCGAACCTGATCGACGTGCTGGCCGGCCACGACATCACCCGGCCGCTGCCGCCGTCGCCGGACGCGCCGGCGCGCGGCACGGTGGAGGCGATGGCGGGCGGACTGGCAAAGCCGGGCAAGGACCTGCTCGCCCGCGTCGTCGCGGCGGTCGAGGCCAAGCGCTGGGACGAAGCCGCGACGCTGCTGCCGCAGGCACGCAAGGCGATCGATGCCAAAGCGCCGGCGACGGCGCTCATCCTGTGGCTCGACCTCGCGACAGAGACGGCGGCGGCGCGCGGCAAGGCCGACGAGGCCGCCGCGACGGCGCAGGAGGCGACTGCCCATGCCGCCGACAAGCTGCCGCCCAGCCACCCGGCGGCGCTGCGGGCACTTTACGCGCGCGGCTATCTGGCCGAAACGCGCGGGCAATTCCAGGTCGCCTACGACTTCTACCAGACCGTCGCCGACCGGTTGACGGCCAACGGCCAGATCCCGCCGGTGCAACAGCTCGCCGTGCTGCGGCGCATGGCGGCGCTGGCGGTGCGCTCGGCGCGGCTCATCCAATATGCCCCCCACGCCGAGCGCGTGGTGAAGCTGGCGCGGGATGTCGGCGATCAGGCGTCGCTGCCGGGGCTGCTCGGCATGGCGGCGGCGGCGCATTCGCTTTCGGGCAATCACGACGCGGCGCGCAAGGCGGCGCAGGAACTCGTCGGCCTCACCGCCGGAGCGGCATCGCCGATCCGGCAAGCGATGGCGCTGACCGTCCTCGGCGGCGTCGAGGGATCGGCGGGGCGCCGGGCGGAGGCGCTGGCGCGGCTGCGCGAAGCCGGCGCGCTGCTCGCCGCCTCCAACGAGGCCGAACCGGTGATGCGTTCGGAGGTGCTGCGGTCGATGGCGCTTGCCGGGCTGGCGGCCGGCGAGCCGACGGCGTTTTCGCTGGCGGCGCGGTCGCTGGAGGCGATCGGGGTGGCGCCCGATCCGGCGGTATCGCGACAGGCGGCGCTGACTCGGTCGCGGGCGCTGTCGGTGCTGGCGATGATCCGGGCGGCAGGTCCGCGCGAGATCGTCGATCTCGCCAGCGCCGAGGCGATCCAGGGCGAGGTCAATCGCCGCTTCCGCATCGAGGACTGGACGACGACCGATCTCGCCTCGGTTTCGCTCAACGCGGTGCTGCTGCTGGCCTCGTCGCGACAATGGCAACCGGGCAAGCCGCTGCTCGACAATGTGCTCGGCTATCAGATGATGACGGCGGTGGAGCACGACCACGGCAATATCCGGCGCGAATATGGCGACAGCGGCCAGATGCGGCTGGAACTGGCGGCGATCTTCGGCGAGGCGCAGCGACGGGCCGGGCGGCCGATCGAGGCGGTCGACACGTTGCAAGGCGCGCTCGATCTGGTGAAGACGGCGCGGCCGGAGGCGCACCAGTTGCGGGCGCGGCTGGCGACCTCGCTCGGACGGGCGTTTCTCGACATCGACGAAAAGGACGCGGCGATGGACTTCGCCCGCGAGGCGGTGACGTCGGCAATCGCCGCCCGGCGGGTGGCGGCTTCCGGCAGCGTCGAGGATGCCCTGCCCGGCTCCGACGATGCCGATGCCTTCCATGCCCTGATCCGCGCCGCGTTCGCCGGTGCCGAGGGAGGCGCGCAATGACCGCTCAACATTCACGGAGGCCGGGCCTCATCACCCGACTGGCACGATCCGCCGCGCTGGCCTGCTCGCTGCTGGTCACCGGGGCCACGTCCGGCCTTGCCGCCGACAAGGACCGGTTGCGGGCGGAAGCGTTCGAGGCGGCGCAGTGGGCGCTGTCGACATCGGCGGGAGCGGCGGTGGCGCAGATGTCGGCGCGGTTTGCCTCCGGTTCGGACGAACTGGCGACGCTGGTGCGGCAACGACAGGATCTGGTCGATCGCTATCGCGGGCTCGACCGCAAGCTCGTCGAGGCGATCGCCCGGGCAGGCGCCGGCAAGACCAGCGCCGAGGCCAGCGCGGCGGCGGCGGCGTTGCGGGCCGAGCAGGCCGCGGCCGGCAAGGCGATCGAGGCGGTCGATGCCGAACTCGCCCGGCGCTTTCCGGCCTATGCCGAACTGGCCGATCCCAAGCCGCTGACGCTGGCGGAGACGCAAGCCGAGCTGCTCGACGGCGAGGCGCTGGTGATGATCCTGCCGACGGCGGAGGAGACGTTCGTCTTCGGCCTGTCGCGCGGCAAGGCGGTGTGGGCGCGCGCCGCGATCACCGAACCAGAACTGGCGGCGACCGTGCGGGCGTTGCGGGTCTCGATCGATCCGGTCCTGTCAGGCGCGCGGGCCGGCACGGCGATTGAGGACGACACGGCGGCACCCGGCGCGGCCGCGCCATTGCCGCCGGTCCAGGCGGGCTTCGACCGCCAGCGGGCGCATGGCATCTGGAAGGCGCTGTTCCAGCCGGTCGGAGCGGCTTTCGCCGACGCGCGCGAATTGCTGATCGTCACCTCCGGACCGCTGACGTCGCTGCCGATCTCGGTGCTGCCGACGGCGGCGCCGAAGGGGGCGGACAACGACCCGGAGGCGTTGCGCGCCACCGAATGGGTGGCCCGACGCTTTGCCACCACGACCCTGCCGAGCGTCGGCAGCCTGAAGGCGCTGCGGCGGTTCCGCGTCGCCGATCTCGGCTCGGAAAAGTTTCGCGGCTTCGGCGCGCCGAAGCTGGAGGGCCGCACCGGCGCGGCGACGGCGGTCGCGTCCAGTCAGGCGTTCCTGCGCGGCGGCAGCGGCGGGCTCGCCGACGTCAACGAATTGCGCAAGCTGGCGCCGCTGCCGAATACCGGCGCCGAGCTGAAGCGCCTCGCCGGTGCGCTGGGGGCCGGCGACGATGCGGTGATCCTGGCCGAACGGGCGACGGAAACCAACGTCAAGAGCGCCGATCTCAGCCGGACGCGGGTCGTTGCCTTTGCCACCCACGGGCTGGTGGTCGGCGAACTGAAGGGGCTCGCCGAACCGGCGCTGGTGTTCACCCCGCCGGGCAAGCCGACGGCCGACGATGACGGACTGCTGACCGCGTCGGAAGCGGCGCGGCTGCGGCTGGCGGCCGAATGGGTGCTGCTGTCGGCCTGCAACACCGCCGCCGGCGACGGCACGCCGGGGGCGGAGGGGCTGTCGGGGCTGGCGCGGGCGTTCATCTATGCCGGGGCGCGGGCGCTGCTCGCCTCGCACTGGCCGGTGCGCGACGACGCGGCGGCCCGAATCACCACGCGAACCTTCGCCATCCGCGCCGCCAATGGCTCGGTCGGCCGGGCGGAAGCGTTGCGGCGGGCGATGGTGGAGCTGATCGACGACCGCAGCGATCCGACGCTGGCGGAGCCGCGCGCCTGGGCGCCGTTCGTGATCGTCGGCGACGGGCGCTGACGGGGCCGGCGGCATTTGGCGCGAGAATGGCGCCGAAAATCCCCGGTTCCGACGCAATTCGGCAATATCGCCACCACAAGCGACCGTCATAGCTTCCCCAACGCGATGTCGCGTCGGGACAGGGTCATGGGCGCATTGAACGCGTCGCCGTCAGTTCGAATCGTCAAGGCAGCGCCCCGCCGGCGCCAGGTCGGCGGATTGCCGGCCCTATGCCCCGCCGGCCGGCGGGCGCGGTTGACGAAGGGTCGCGGCCGGTGGCACGCTCCCCGGGCTTTCGGGAGAGCCTCTTTGCGTCGAACCGTTTTTCCGCGTCTGATCACGCAAACCAAGACCCATGTGCTGAAGGTGCCGGTGATCGCCGCCGGCGTCGCGGCGGTGCTGGGGCTGTTTTCGCTGGTCGGCAATGGCGAGGCGGTGTCGTCGTTTCTCGACGGGCTAACCAATCCCGACCGGCTGGTGCGCTGGTCGACGGCGATCTCGCAGGACAATTCCGCCTCGATCCCGGTGACCTTCGTCGATGTCGACGGCGCCAGCATGCAGCGCTTCGGCGCGCCGGCGATCACGCCGCGCGACATGCTCGCCGCCGTCACCACCAGCGCCCGCGAGGCACGGGCCGCCGGCATCTTTCTCGATTTCGACTTCGCGCTCGGCCGCGACCAGGATCGCGGCCACCAGGCATTGATCGAGATGATCGACAGCCATCCGGTCGACGCCGCGCCACTCTTTCTTGTGCGCGCCAATGCCGCCGATACCGCCGGTGGCACCACGGCCTCGGCCGGCGCCGAGCAGTATGCCGCCGTGGCCGCCGCCGTCGAACGCCGGATCGCCGCCGGCGCGCCGATCCGCTTCGTCGCGGCGCGGGCGAGGCTCGACGACGATCTGGTGGTGCGGCGCTGGGTGCTGTGGGAAACCGACTGCGCCAGCGGCCGCACCGACGCGGCGCCACAGCTTTACGCGGCGGCGATCACCGCATTTGGCGCAAGCGAGGGCCTCGGCCGCGTCGACCGGCTGGCACAGGCCGAGACCGACGCCGTTTGCCGCAAGGCGACACGCCCGACCAGCCCGTGGCCGCGCAACCCGGAGCTCGAAGCCCGGATCCCGTTCCGGCTGCTTGCCGCCGATCGCTCGTTCGGCCGCGACGTCATCACCCGCAATGGCGAGACGGTGCCGCTGATGCGGCGGGTGATCGCCCATACGCTGGTACGGGCCGGGGCCGATGCGTCGGCGCCGATGCGGCCGCGGACGGTGGCGCCGGAACTGTTCGCCGGACGGTTCGTCATTGTCGGGGCGACCGAGCAGGCGGGCGATCGCTACGTCACGCCGCTCGGCGTGCTGCCCGGCGCGGTGATCGTCGCCAACAATGTCATCGGCGCGCCGTCGATCCTCGATGCCCGGCCGATCGGCGGGTTCGAAATCGCCGTGCTGGCGCTGTTGCTGTTCCTGCCAGCCTTCGGCGCGCTGAAGTGGCTGCGGTCGATCCCGGCGGTGTTCGCCATCGGGATGATCGCGCTGGCGGCGATCGTGGTGTTCGGGCGGATCTATTCGCCGGCGGTGGCGTTCGAGGTGATCAGCTACGCGCTGGCGATGCTCGGCATCGCCGGCACGACCGAGGCGCTGGCGGAATTCGTCATGGCGATCCGCGCCCATGGCTGGCGCGCGGTGCTGAAGGCAACGCCCGCCGCCGCCGAACCTGTCGCCGTACCCGAGCCGGAGGCTCCCAAGCCATGATCCGCCCGTTTCTCGTTGCCCTGATGCTGGCGTTCGCCGCCGTTGCCGCCGAGGCCAAGTCGCCGGCCGGCTTCGTCGTCGACATCGCCGCCCCCGACGATGTCGATCCGGTCGGAACGATCGAGCGCGACGGCAAGGCGCTGCCGCTGGCGATCGGTTCGACGCTGTTTGCCGGCGACGTGGTGCGGCTGGAAAAGCGGGTCGAGGCGGTGGATCTGGAAACCAGCGCCGCCCCGAAGCTGCGGCTGCGGCCGGCCGATACGCCCTACAAGATCGAGGGCGAACTGGCGATCGGCGATGGCGTCGGCGGCACGGTCGGGCGGGTGATCGACATGATCAAGGCGCCGGACGGCGAGCGCGGCGGCAAGGTGACGACGGCGGCGCGCGGCGACGAGACCCCGCAGCTGCCGGGCAAGCCGGCGGTGGCGCAGGTGCTCGCCCGGGGCGAGACGGTGGCCATCGCCTTCGCCGGCGGCAAGGGGCCGTATTTCGTCGAGGCGCTGGGACCGCAAAAGTCGCTGGGCTCGGTGAAGACCCAGGCCGCGCCGGCGCTGCTGCCGATCGCGGCCGATGCGCCGAAGTCGTTCGCCATCGTGGTGACCGGCGCCGACAGCCGGCTCGACCGGCGGCTGGTACGGCTGGTCGAGCGGTTGCCCGCCCCGCCGGCGGCGATGCTCGACGGCCTGCCGAGCGCCGAGATGCGCGCCGTCGCCGCCGCGATCTGGCTCGCCGATCAGGGCGACGCCTATCAGCTTGCCGCCGCCGGGCAGCTTGCCGCCCTTGCCGGGCGCTACCCGCCGGCGCGGCGGGCGCTGGCGGCGCTGGTCGAGGAGACGCGCTGATGGCCCGGCTTCGCCAGTTCGCCGCCATGGCGCTTGCCGGCGCGGCGCTGATGCTGTCGACGCCGGCGCGGGCGGATATCGTCGGGCTGATGATCGGCGTTTCGGACTATCCGAACCTGCCGAAGCCGAAGAGCCTGAAGGCGCCGAAGGTTGACGTGGCACGGATGACCGCGGCGTTGATCGGGCTCGGCGCGCGGGCCGAGCAGATCGAGACCCTGGCCGACGGCGCCGCCGGCAGTCGCGGCCTGCCGACGCTGGCGGCGATCGAACAGGCGTTCGACCGGCTGCCGGAGCGGATCAAGGATGGCGACACCGTGGTCGTCTACATGTCCGGCCACGGCGCGCAGATCGCCGATGACGACGGCGACGAGGAAGACCGCCAGGACGAGGCGTTCCTGCCGCGCGACGTCGCGCCGCCGGTTCCGGGCTCGGAACGCTTCACCATGGGCAACGCGCTGCGCGACGACCGCATCGCGCGGATGATCGCTGCCGTGCGCGAAAAGGACGTGACGCTGTGGCTGATCGTCGACAGCTGTCATTCCGGCACGCTGTCGCGGGCAGCAAGCGAGGATGTGCGGGCCAAGGAAATCGGCCCGGCGGATTTCGGCATGGTCGCCAGCGACCCCGCCAGTGGCGCGACGCCGCCAGCGGCCAGCCTCGCCGAGGCCGGTAAGACCGGCGGCAAGGGGCGGTTCGTGGCGTTCTACGGGTCGCAGGCCGACGAGATCTCGCTCGAAATCGCGGTGCCGCGCGCCGCAAAGGCCAAGAGCCAGACCTGGGTTTCGGCCTTCACCGATGCGCTCGTCGCCAGCCTCGGCGCCGGCGAGGCCCGGACCTATCAGGCGCTGCTGGACGATACCGCGCGGCGGCTGCGCGCCGATGTGCCGCCGAAGAGCCGGCAGACGCCAAGCTTCGACGGCGAGGCGCTGATGCTCGCCCTGCCCGGCCAGCGCGACGTCGGCGCGGCCCTGCCGGCCGGAACCCTGCGGATCGGCAACGGCCGGATCGAGGGCGGGCTCCTCGCCGGCCTCGAGAGCGGCAGTGTCGTCAGCCTGCACGAGACAATGGACGGGCCGGCCCTCGGCCATGGGCAAGTGACGCAAGCGGCGGCGCTCGATGCCGGCCTCGCGCCGGTCGTCTACCCCTGCGCGAGCGTCAACGGCACGCCGGAGTGCAAGCCGCTTGACCAGCCCGCGCTGCTGGCGAAGGCCCGCTTCGGCCGGCTGGTACGGCCGGTCACCACGACGACGGTGCGGGTATCGCGGCCGCGCGACTGGCCGGGGGCAAGCGCGCGCGCCGGGCTCGACGGCCTGGAGGCCGATCTCGTGGCGGCGCTGTCGCGGCCGGACGAGCGCCGGTTCCAGCTCGACGACGTCAACCCGGATCTGGTGTGGTTCCGCACGCCCGGCGGCTACCGGTTCGTGCCGGCGGGGCTCGCGGGCCTGCCGGAAGAGTTCGGCCCGGCGGTCGAGGGCGAGCATGTCCGCTTCGACGAGGTGATGGCGGCGCTGGGGCGGGCCCATACGCTGATGCGGATCGACCGGCTGCGGGCGGCGCTGCCGTCATCGACACTGCCGGCGGGCTTTGCCCGCACCAAGGTGGAAATGCGGCGGCTGGGCAAGACCGCCGGCATGTGCGGGGCGACGCCGGCGATGCCGGAACTGCTCGGCGCCAATGCCCGGCTGCAGGAATGCGACTCGGTCGAACTGGAAATCCGCAACCCGACCGATACGCCGGTGTTTCCCTATGTCTTCGTGCTCGACGACGGCTGGAACCTGAGGCCGTGGGGCAATGCCTGCAAGGGCGGCGCCGGGGCGCAGAACCGGCTGGCGCCGGGGGATACGCGGCGGCTGCGGCTGGTCTACCAACCGGGCACGATCACGCCGGGACTTGCCGACATCAGCCGCAATGGCGTGGTGTCGTTCCTGGTGCCGTTCCAGCCCGGCGCCGCCATTGCCTTCGATCCGTGCTCGATCGTCACCGCCATGGGCGAGGTCGGCACCAAGGCGGGGATCCGTCCGGATCCGATCGAAGACCTGCTTTCGCCCGAGGACGGCAACCGCGGCGGCGGTGCGACGTTCGAACGATTGGCGATCGGCCTCGAAACTTGGCCGATCGTTCAACCGAAACGGCCTTGAAGCCGCCAAGGATTGGTTTTTTGATAGCGACGGGCCGCATGGCCATCGCGGGAGAGGAAGACACAGATGTCGCTGATTTCGAAGAAATTGCTTGCCGGATGCACGTTTGCCGCCGTGCTGGTCGCCGCTCAGGCCGCACAAGCCCAGGCGACCGGCCTCGGCACCCCCGCTCCCGCCGCCGCGCCGGCGGCAGGCGCCGCGATCGGCGGCGACGCACCGGCCGTGGTGAAGACCAAGCGCGTGGCTCTCGACCGGCCGACGCCGATCAAGGCGGCGCGGGCGCGGCTGGCCAAGGCCAACCTGCCGGGCACCGAGCGCGGCAAGGTGGTCGGCGGCGTCGCGGCGCCGAAGGCGGCCTATCCGTTCCAGGTTTCGATGATCATTGCCGACACGCCGGTGGGCAAGGAAGGCGAGGGCCATTATTGCGGCGGCTCGCTGATTGCGCCGACCTGGGTGCTGACGGCCGCGCACTGCGTGTTCGACCTTGAATCCGACCCGCTGACGCTGCTGCCGGCCAAGGGCACCCATGTCTATGTCGGCTCCAACAACTTCACCAAGGGCGACCGGGTGCGGGTGAAGCGCGTCGTCGGCCATTCCAAGTTCGATCCCGACACGATGGACAACGACATCGCGCTGCTGGAACTGGAGCGTGTGCCGAAATCCGGCATCCCGGCGCAGATCATCCAGCTGGTGTCGCCGGCCGACGAAGCCGCCTATACCCGGCCGGGCACGCCGGTGAAGGTCACTGGCTGGGGCGCGATGGAGGAAGGCGGCGACTCGGCCGTGCTGCTGCAGGAAGTCTCGATCAAGACGCTCGACAACGGCGTCTGCCAGTCGAACATCGTCGAGGCCCGCTCGACCCGGGCCAACATGAACTTCATCGAGGCGCAGTCGCTGTTGCGCTTCGACGACAAGGTGCTCGGCCAGATCGCCTTCTATGCCGCCAAGAATGCCGGCCCGATCGTGCGCCCGAGCATGCTGTGCGCCGGCGCGCTGGAAGGCGGCAAGGACAGCTGCCAGGGCGATTCCGGCGGCCCGCTGTTCGCGGTCGCTCCGGACAAGAAGTTCGTGCAGGTTGGCGTGGTGTCGTGGGGCGACGGTTGCGCCCAGCCGAAGCAGCCGGGCCTCTACACCCGCCTCAGCCGCTACATCGACTGGATCCAGGGCGCGATGAAGTGATCGGGCGGTTTACCCCGTCTCCCTGAGGACAGCCAAGGGCAGGCGTGACGGCGTGGTTTGCCCCGTTTCCCCTCCCCTTTATGGGGAGGGTGGCGCGATAGCGCCGGGTGGGGTGGGTTGCGCGGAGGGTGGGCTTCAAGTCCTCGCTCCGGGCCGGCTACCCCCACCGGCAGCTTCGCCGCCACCTCCCCCATAAAGGGGGAGGAAGCCGGGGCAGTCGACAATTCGGGGGTGGTTTTCCCTTCTCCCCTTGGGGAGAAGGTGCCCCGAAGGGGCGGATGAAGGGGCAAGCCCCGGCGCCGCGCCCCTCACCCGGCCTTCGGCCACCCTCTCCCCGGCGGGGAGAGGGGTATAAGTGGGCGCCGCGATCAGTTCATTCGGCGGCGGCGGCCGGGTGGTAGCCGAGCTTTCCGTTCAGTTCCTCGATCAGCTTCACCGCGGCCTCGGCGATGACCGTGCCGGGCGGGAAGATGGCCGAGGCACCGGCCTGGATCAGGGCGTCGTAGTCCTGGGGCGGAATGACGCCGCCGCAGACGATCATGATGTCGCCGCGACCCTGCGCTTCCAGCGCCGCCTTCAGCGCCGGAACCAGCGTCAGGTGGCCGGCCGCCAGCGAGGAGACGCCGACGACGTGGACGTCGTTCTCGATCGCCTGGCGAGCGGCTTCCTCCGGCGTGGCGAACAGCGGTCCGATGTCGACGTCGAAGCCGAGATCGGCGAAGGCGGAGGCAATCACCTTCTGGCCGCGATCGTGGCCGTCCTGGCCCATCTTGGCGACGAGGATGCGCGGCCGGCGACCGTCATTGTCCTCGAAGGTCTCGACCAGTTTCTGCACGCGCGTCACGGCATCCGACATGGCGCCGACCTCCCGCTTGTAAACGCCCGAAATCGACTTGATCTCGGCCTTGTGGCGGCCGAACACCTTTTCCATGGCGAGCGAGATCTCGCCGACGGTGGCCTTGGCGCGCGCCGCCTTGATGGCGAGATCAAGCAGGTTGCCGTCACCCGAGCAGGCGGCAGTGATCGCCTCGAGCGCCGCCTGGCAGTCGGCCTCGTTGCGCTCGGCGCGCAGGCGCTTCAGCTTGTCGATCTGCATGGCGCGCACGGCCGAATTGTCGACCTTCAGCACGTCGATGACGTCCTCGGTCTCCGGCTTGTACTTGTTGACGCCGACGACGGTCTGCGAGCGGCCGTCGATGCGGGCCTGGGTCTTGGCGGCGGCCTCCTCAATGCGCAGCTTGGGGATGCCGGCCTCGATCGCCTTGGCCATGCCGCCGAGGGCCTCGACTTCCCTGATGTGCTCGAGCGCCTTGACCGCGAGGTCGTGGGTGAGCCGCTCGACATAGGACGAACCGCCCCACGGGTCGATGACCCTGGTGGTGCCGGATTCCTGCTGCAGCACGATCTGGGTGTTGCGGGCGATGCGGGCGGAGAAGTCGGTCGGCAGCGCCAGCGCCTCGTCGAGGGCGTTGGTATGCAGCGACTGGGTGTGGCCCTGGGTCGCCGCCATGGCCTCGACGCAGGTGCGGGTGACGTTGTTGAAGACGTCCTGCGCCGTCAGCGACCAGCCCGAGGTCTGCGAATGGGTGCGCAGGCTGAGCGAGCGGTCGTCCTTCGGCTGGAACTCGTCGCGCACAAGCCGCGCCCACAGCAGGCGGGCGGCGCGCAGCTTGGCGACTTCCATGAAGAAGTTCATGCCGATCGCCCAGAAGAACGACAGGCGCGGCGCGAACTTGTCGACCGTCATGCCGGCCTTGGTGCCGGCGCGGATGTATTCGATGCCGTCTGCGAGCGTATAGGCCAGTTCAAGATCGGCGGTCGCCCCGGCTTCCTGCATGTGATAGCCGGAAATCGAGATCGAATTGAACTTGGGCATATGCTGCGAGGTATAGGCGAAGATGTCGGAGATGATCCGCATCGACGGGGTCGGCGGGTAGATATAGGTGTTGCGGACCATGAACTCCTTCAGAATGTCGTTCTGAATGGTGCCCGACAGCTTGTCCTGACCGACGCCCTGCTCTTCCGCCGCGACGATGTAGAGCGCCAGCACTGGCAGCACGGCGCCGTTCATGGTCATCGACACCGACATCTGGTCGAGCGGGATGCCCGAGAACAGGGTGCGCATGTCGTAGATCGAGTCGATCGCCACGCCGGCCATGCCGACGTCACCCGACACGCGCGGATGGTCGCTGTCATAGCCGCGATGGGTGGCAAGGTCGAAGGCGACCGAAAGGCCCTTCTGGCCGGCGGCGAGGTTGCGCCGGTAGAAGGCGTTGGAGTCCTCGGCGGTGGAGAAGCCGGCATATTGGCGGATGGTCCAGGGCTGCTGGACATACATGGTCGGATAGGGGCCGCGCAGGAAGGGCGCGACGCCCGGATAGGTGCCGAGGAAGTCGAGGCCGGCGACATCGGCCTCGCCATAGGTCGCCTTGACCTCGATGCCTTCCGGCGTCAGCCACGGCTCGCTCGCGGCGACGCTGGTGTCGAGGCTGGGGGTGGCGAACGAAACCTTCGAGAAATCCGGCAGCTTGGTCATGATCGTGTCTCCCGAGGTTCGGTTCAGCGGATGACGCCGGCGAAGCGCTGGGCCTCGCTCAGGGTTGCCACCACATCAATACCGACGTGAACATAGGCGTCGATCCCGGCGACAGCCTGGGCGGCCTTCTGGGCGTCGTCGGCCGGCTTGCCGGCGAGGTAGACGAATTCGGCGCCGGCATTCTTCAGAAGCCGCGCGGCCTTCTCGGCCTCCTCGGCATAGACGGCGTCGGACGAGGCGATGCAGGCGACGCGAGCACCGGAGGCCTCGAAGGCCTCGACCAGGGCCGCGGTCGAGGCGAAGCCGTCGCCAACCCGGGCGGCGAGGCCGCCGGCCTCGAACAAGTTGCGCACCCAGGTGGCGCGGGCGGTGAAGTCGGCGATGCGGCCGAGAGTGGCGACGAACACCTGCGGCTTGACCCCGCGCGCCGCCTCATAGGCGTCGGCGGCGTCGCGCAGCTCCTCGAAGACCTCGGCGGAGCGGGCGATCGGCAGCGCCGGAACGGTCTCGCCGGCATCGTCGCCGATGGCGGCGGCGGCGGCGATCGACTTGCCGGCGGCAAAGGCGGCGACGATCGCCGCCATCAGTTCGCCCTTGCCGGCCGAAGGCAGGTCGACGCCATCGCCGGCGGCGCTCACCGACGGCGAGGCAACCTCCAGCACCGCCGGCCTGGTCTCGGAGATGTTGGGGAATTCGCTGGTGCCGGTGATCGGCGCGCGGCGGCGGGCGACGGCCTTGATTTCCTCGGCGGCGGTGGCGGCGACGCGGGCCTGGATCTTGCCGGCCTGCAGCGAGGCATAGAGCCCGCCCTCGGCCTCGATCTCCTGGAACTTCTCCCAGGCGGCCTCCGCGATCTGGCGTGTCAGGGTGTCGACATAGCCGGAGCCGGCCGCCGGGTCGCCGACCCGGTGGAGGTTCGATTCCTCGATCAGGATCGACTGGCTGTTGCGGGCAACGCGGCGGGCGAAGGCATCTGGCAGGCCGAGCGTCTGGGTATAGGGCACCACGGTCACCGAGTCGGCGCCGCCGATGCCGGCGGCGAAGCCGGCGATGGTGCCGCGCAGCATGTTCACGTGGGCATCGAGCCGGGTCATCATCCGCCAGGCGGTCTCGGCGTGGATATGGACCGGCGCCGGGGCAAGGCCGGCGGCCTCGCGCATGCGGGCATGGATGAGGCGTGCGGCGCGCAGCTTGGCGATGGTGGCGAACTGGTTCTGGTCGGCGACGACCAGAAGCTCGGTGCGGGCGGCGGCGGTCTCGAGGTCGAGGCCGGCGTCGAGCATCAACTGCCAGTACATGCGGGTCGAGGCGGCGATCGCCGCCAGTTCCTGCGCCTCGCTGGCGCCGGCGGCGTGCCAGGGACGGCCGTCGGCGGTGAACCAAGAGCCCTTGACGCCGGTTGTGGCGAGGTAGCCGACGGCATCGACCAGGCGGACGATGGCGTTCGAGCCGTGGGTTTCGACCGTTCCGCGGGCCGCGAGGTAGCCGAGCGGATCGAAGCCGAAGGCGACCGTCAATTGATCGGCGGCGATACCGCGCTTGGCGGCGAGCGCCAGCAGGGCGGCGCCGAGATAGCGATACTCGTAGCCGGCATCGATGCGCCATTCGACGAGGTCGAGCAGGACGTTTTCAAGGGCGCGATCGAGGTCGGCGAGATTGTCGACGGTCAGGCCGAAGCCGTGGCTCCACGGGCTGCCGGGACCGACCAGCACCAGCGTCGAGACGCCGCCCTGCAGGTCGGCGAGCGCCAGGGCGTTGGCCTCGGCGGCGACCGGATGGTCGACACGGGCGGCGATCCGCCAGGGCTGGCCGACACCGGCGCGCAGGATCAGGCTGGGATTCTCGTCGCGCGCATAGAGCGGCGCCACGGCGATGCCGTCGCGGGTCCGGGAGTTCAGCCGCTCGGGCGGCGCTCCCTTCAGGGCCTTCTCAACCGCCTTCTTCCACGACGCGTCGTTCGCGGTGTCGAAACCCGTTGCAAGTGCCTGAATTGTCATGAACCCATACCCCTTGATCGTCGCGTCCGGCAGGCCCCTTGGCAAGGTCGTCCGGTCACGTTTCGCATTGTCTATAGCGCAGTCGCCGCCAGTGTGGCGCGTCCGCGTCAATGCGGTGTCTTTATTGAACGGCCTGACCGTGGTTTCAACCTAGTCGAAAGGACGCATTCCGCTTTTTCCGACCGGACCGCGCCGGCCCGATCCCGAACCACCGCGCCATCGGCGGCGGGCGGCCAGCGCGACCGGCGGGCGCGACGCTCCGCTTGCCCGCGATCGGCCGAGATCGCTGCTGATTCGCCAGTCCGCCGGAGACCGCGCGCGAACGTTTCACCTCAACCTCGGGTATCGCTCGGGTATTACCCGGCACCAAGCGGCATTTTCGGGAAATGGTAAATTTTTATATGTCATGATGTTGTTCAATTGGCTGTCGTTTACCCCTGTTATTAATACTTATCGAATTATATCTCGCGCGGCAACGAATGGCATTACTGGCAATTTTGAGTGTAAAATCCCTTCGAACTGATTTATCGTGACGAGGAGACGCTGATGCGGCATTGATATTTTTGACAATTGCCACTGATGCCATTGTTCAGTCAAGTGACGACATCTGGTCGCATTGCGAACATTGGGTATGGGGAGCGTATGACCGCTCTGATTGATTTTGCTGCTGAAACCGCGTCACTCACCTCCGGCGTCGAGCCGGAGCGTGTATTTGATCGTCTGGAACGCATCCTGCGCAAGTGCGGAGCGTCGTCGATCCTGATGACGGGGCTGTCCCTGCCGGGTCGGCCGGCGGCGCCACTGGTGCTACGGCGCGACTGGTCGGTGCCGCGCGTCGACGAACAGGTGGATGTGGTCGCCGACGATGCGGCGCTGGTGCGGCTGCGGACGCTCGCGGCGCCGGACGTGCTCAATCTCGCTGCCGCCGAAAACCGTGCCCTGATCGACAAGTCGCTGCTGCTGAATTCGATCGCGCGCGGCGTCGACGGGCTGGTGTCGGTGCCGGTGCTGCTGCCGCCGTATCAGGGCGGCATCCTGGCGGCCGGCCGCGTGCTCGACATCGGCGCCGCCGACCTGGGACTGATCGGCATTCTCGCCGAGGTGGCGTTCCGCCGGCTGATCGAGCTCGGGCGGATCAATCCGGAGCGGCCGGGCGGCCTTTCGGCGCGCGAGCGGCATGTGGTGACGCTTACTGCCGCCGGCAAGACCGCCGCCGAGATCGCCGGCATGCTCGACATCTCGCAACGGACAGTGCACGCGCATCTGCAAAATGCCTCGGACAAGCTGCAGGCGTCGAACAAGACCCAGACCGTCGTTAAGGCGCTGGTCTATGGGCAGATCGAAATCGCCGGGCTCGACCCGGAAGGCCTCGGCGCCAAGCTGAGCTGAGAGACCGGTCGGACGGCGCCGGGGTTGTTCCCGCAAGGAAACAAGGGTGGCCCCGCCGGGAACCACCCTTTCTCGTTTCGCCGCCAGACGCGTTCAGCCGCGCAGGTACTGCCCGAGCCCCGGGATCTGACCAAGCACCTGCTCGACCATTTCCGGACCGGCCTTTTCCTTGGCATAGCCGATCAGCTCCTGGGTGACGCCCTGGACGCTGCCCATGTCGACGCCCGCCTCGTTGAGCTTGCCGACGAGGCCCATCAAGCCGCCGGCCGAGCCGCCCATCAGGCCGCCGAGCATGCCCATCAGGCCGCCACCGCCCTCGCCTTCGGTCGCGGCGGTCTGAGACATCAGATCGCGCACGCCCGGAAACTGGTCGAGCAGGCCGCCGATCTGGTCCTGCGGGCCTTCCTTGTCGAGGAAGTTCATGATGAGGCCAACGGCCGACTGGGCCACAGACGGGTCAAGGCCGACATTCTGCGCGATACGATCGATCAAGTCCTGAATCATCTGTCTCTTGCTCCCGTTGTCCGACGACAGCCGTCGCCGGCTTTTGTCCCGATCGGCCGCCGGATGCGGGCAAGCCAACCCTTGTCAAAATTCATAGCCCGGAATTTGCTGTTGCGGCAAGCCGGTCGACGACCGCGACCTGCCGACGCTGGGCATCCGACCACTGCCATGATGCTGTTGCAGCAACAAGACTGCGCGGGCGCGACAGCGAAATGGTCATTGCCTCGTTGTCGCGCCCGCCAGCCTCGCCTATAACGCTGGCGACGGAATGTGAGGCGCGCGCCGCGCGTGAGGGAGTGCTCGGACCATGCTGATCGACGGCAAGATTTTTCTCGGCGTGAGCCCCGAAGCCGGGCCGCAATATCTGGAGCTGAAGCTTGCCAACCGCCACGGCCTGGTGACCGGCGCCACCGGCACCGGCAAGACGGTATCGCTTCAGGTGATGGCGGAGGCGTTCTCGGCCGCCGGCGTCGCGGTGTTCGCCGCGGACATCAAGGGCGACCTTTCCGGCGTCGCGGTTCCCGGCCAGCCGAAGGACTGGGTGGTCAAGCGCAACGATACGATCGGCTTTGGCGATTGGGAACCGACCAAGTTCCCGGTGGTGTTCTGGGATCTGTTCGGCGAGCAGGGACACCCGATCCGGGCGACTGTCTCGGAGATGGGGCCGCTGTTGCTGTCGCGGCTGATGGGGCTCAACGACACCCAGGAAGGCGTGCTGAACATCGTGTTCAAGCTGGCCGACGACGAAGGCCTGCTGCTGTTGGATCTCAAGGATCTGCGGGCGCTGATCAGCCACGTCGCCGATCGCGCCGCCGAGCTGACCGCGACCTATGGCAATGTCTCCAAGACCACGATCGGCGCGATCCAGCGGCAGCTTCTGGTGCTGGAACAGCAGGGCGGCGACAAGTTCTTCGGCGAGCCGGCGCTGCGGATCGCCGACATCCTGCGCACCGACACCAAGGGGCGCGGCACCGTCAACATCCTCGCCGCCGACAAGCTGATGGGCTCGCCGCGGCTTTATGCGACGTTCCTGCTGTGGCTGCTGTCGGAGCTGTTCGAGGAACTGCCGGAGGTCGGCGACCGCGACAAGCCGAAGCTGGTGTTCTTCTTCGACGAGGCGCACCTTTTGTTCGACGAGGCGCCGCCGGCGCTGCTGGACAAGGTCGAGCAGGTGGTCCGCCTGGTGCGATCGAAGGGCGTCGGCGTCTATTTCGTCACCCAGAACCCGCTCGACGTGCCGGATTCGGTTTCGGCGCAGCTCGGCAACCGCATCCAGCATGCGCTGCGGGCGTTCACCCCGCGCGAACAGAAGGCGGTGCGGGCGGCGGCGGAAACCTTCCGGCAGAACCCGAAGATCGACACCGCCACCGCGATCATGGAACTTGCCGTCGGCGAGGCGCTGGTGTCGACGCTCGAGGGCAAGGGCACGCCGACGATCGTGCAGCGGACGCTGATCCGGCCGCCGTCCGGGCAGGTCGGGCCGATCAGCCCGGAGCAGCGGCAGTCGATGATCGACATCAGCCCGGTCGCCGGCGCCTATGAGGACGTGATCGACCGGGAGAGCGCCTATGAGATGCTGCAGGCCCGGGCGGCGCCGGAAGCGGCAAGCTCCGGCGGCGGCGGGTTCGGCGATCTGCTCGGCGGCATCTTCGGCGGCGGTTCGTCGCCGGCGCCAGCGGGCGCGCGCAAGCCGGCCGGCCGACAGACCCAGACGATGACCGAGAAGATCGTCCAGTCGGCGGCCCGCTCGGTTGCCTCCTCGGTCGGCCGCCAGGTCGGCACGGCGATCGTCCGCGGCCTGCTCGGTAGCCTGCTGAAGCGCTGAGCCGGCGGGGCATCGCGGCCGGGGCAAACGTCGGGACGGCGTCCCGGGCCAGCCACCCCACCCGGGCCTCGGGGTTAAGACCGGCGTTCCCGCTTGCCCGCGCAGGCCCGCCACACACATTCGCTCAACCTTTGAAAGCCGACGCCATGAGCCTTGCCGCCGTTCTTGCCCGTCTCGATGCCAATGCCGACAGCGCGGTCGAGCGACTGTTCGAGCTGTTGCGGATCCCGTCGATCTCGACCGATCCGGCCTACAAGGACGATGTGGCGCGGGCCGCCGACTGGTGCGCGCGCCAGCTCGCCGAGGTCGGCTTCGATGCGGCGGTGCGGCCGACCACCGGGCATCCGATGGTGGTGGCGCACTGGCGCGGCAAGGTCGCCAACCCGGGCGCCGCCTCGGTGCTGTTCTATGGCCACTACGACGTCCAGCCGGTCGATCCGCTCAGCCTGTGGGAGACCGATCCGTTCGATCCGCGCCTCGTCAGCCGCGACGACGGCTCGAAGATCATCGTGGCGCGCGGGGCGGCCGACGACAAGGGCCAGCTCCTGACCTTCATCGAGGCGGCGCGCGCCTATGTCGCCGAGACCGGCGGGATGCCCTGCCCGGTGACGGTGTTCCTGGAGGGCGAGGAGGAGAGCGGCTCGCCGAGCCTGAAGCCGTTCCTGACCGCCAACCGGGCGGAACTGGCCAAGGACGTGGCGCTGGTGTGCGACACCAACATGCTCGACCGCACGACGCCGGCGATCACCGCGACCTTGCGCGGCATGGTCAAGGAGGAAATGACCCTCACCGCCGCCAGCCGCGACCTGCATTCGGGCATGTATGGCGGCCCGGCGCAGAACCCGATCCGGGCGCTCGCCAAGGTGCTGGCGAAGCTGCACGACGATCAGGGCCGCGTCACAGTGCCGGGCTTCTATGACGGCGTGCCGGAGCTGCCGGCCGAGGTGAAGGCGCAGTGGGAGAACCTCGGGCTGACGCCGGAGAGCTTCCTGGGCGCCGTCGGGCTCTCGATCTCAACCGGCGAGGAAGGCCGCTCGATCGCCGAACTGGTCTGGGCACGGCCAACCTGCGAGTTCAACGGCATCACCGGCGGCTATACCGGCGAGGGCTTCAAGACGGTGTTGCCGGCGGAGGCCTCGACCAAGATCTCGATGCGGCTGGTCGGCGACCAGGACCCGGAGGCGATCAGCCGCAATTTCCGCGCCTTCATCGAGGCGAACCTGCCGGCCGACTGCAAGGTCAGCTTCGCGCCCTTTCACGGCACGCCGGCGCTGCGACTGGCGTTCGACAGCCCGTGGCTCGACAAGGCCAAGGCGGCGCTGGCCGACGAATGGGGCGTGCCGGCGGTGGTGATGGGGTCGGGCGGGTCGATCCCCGTCGTCGGCGACTTCAAGCAGATCCTGGGCATGGACTCGCTGATGGTCGGCTTCGGGCTAGACGACGACCGGATCCATTCGCCCAACGAAAAGTACGAGCTGTCGAGCTTCCTGAAGGGAGCGCGTTCGTGGGCGCGGATTCTCGACCGGATCGCCGGGTGAGCGAAGCGCGCTAAGCGCCGGCGCGGTCGGCGGCGCGTTGCAGCGCCGCTTCCGCCTCGGCGCGCAGCCGGGCCTTGGTCGCGGCGGAGAGATCACGCCAGTCGGTTCCCGCCAGCGCAGCCTCCATGCCCCAGAGGGCGTTGTAGGTGATCCGCCGGCCGAAGCGGAAGCGCAGGCGGACGAAGGCGGCAAGGGCGCCGACGGCGCGCAGGTCGGCCTCGCTGACGATGTCGATCTCTGCCAATGCCTGGTGCATGAACGGCCCGAGGTTTCGCATGTCGGCGACGGAGGTCGCCGGCGCCGGCCGCTCCCTCACAGCGCCAGCAGCCCGTCGAGGCTCGGCAGCACGGCGGCCGGGCGGAAATCGTTGTATTCCTCGGGGAAATTGTTGCGGTTGATCCAGACGGTGCGGAAGCCGAAATTGGCGGCGCCGGCGGCGTCCCAGCGGTTCGACGACTGGAACGACACCGCTTCCGGAAACAGCCGGTAGCGGGTGGTGACCATG
>JAEULV010000030.1 GCA_016793065.1 Hyphomicrobiaceae bacterium | reverse complement strand
AGGTAGTTGACGAGCCGGTCGGTGGTGTCGACCATCGGCCGGGTGATGACGTCCGGGCCGTAATAGCCGCCAAAGCCGGTGAGCGAGCCGAAGGCATTGGGGGCGATCAGGGTGATGAGATTGACCGGATAGAGCGAGCCGACCGCGGCCTGATTGAAATCGAAGGCCGGGCGGTTGGAGACCTGCGCCATCTGCAGCGTCAGGATCACCGGCACCGCGAGCATCACGGCGATGAGCAGGCCCGAGACCGCGATCACGGCGAAGCGGCCGGCGATCGCCTCGCCTCGGCGGCGGGCGTCGATGAGGCCGGTCAGGGCATAGCCGATCAGGAACAGGGCGCAGAGGAAACCAACCTGATCGCGGCCGATCGCCAGCATGGCGCCGACGGCGGCGAAGGCGAGGCCGGCGGCGATCGACGCGCGCTTGACCAGGATATCGAGCAGCAGCAGCGCCAGCGGGAACAGGCCGATGGTGACGATCATGCCGGTGTGGCTGAGGCGGGAGGCCATCGAGCCGCCGAACATCAGCACCACGGCACCGAGCAGGGCGGCGAGCGGGTGCCAGTCGCGCCGATAACCGAAGCCGATCAGCGCCATGCCGCCGACCAGCAGATAGAGCGAGACGAAGGCGTCGAAGCCCTGCAGGCTCGGCGTCGGGTCGATGAGGCCGTAAAGCAGGAAACCGGGCTGGAACAGCAGCGATTGCGGATCGGCGATGCCGGGATAGCCGCCATACTGGAAGGGGTTCCAGGCCGGCCAGACGCCATCGGCGAGCCAGGCGGCGACGAAGCGGTGGAAGGGATAGAACTGGGTCTTGGAATCCCACGAGACGACGAGATCGGCGAAGCGATAGCGCGCCACGCCGGCGAGCCACAGGCCGACCAGCAGCAGGAGCGACACCAGCACGGCGCGGGCATTCCAGGGGCTGTCGCTCTCCGACGCGAGTTTGGACATGGACTGCGCGACGCCTCGCAAGTTGGAAACCACCGATCGGACAGTTCTATCCGCCCGATTGTGTCAACGGAATAGCGATAAGCGCCAAAGGCTGTCGATAATAGCGACGATCCCGGCTGCCGGCCGGCCGATCGCCTCGCCGTCAGCTGAGCAGGCTGGTCTCCTCGCCGGGGGGGACGATGCCCCAGCGGCGCAGCACGCGCTGCAGCGTTCGCCGGTGCATGCCGAGGGCGCGGGCGCTTTCGGTGACGTTCCAGTCGCGCTCGTGCAGGACCCGGCGGACGTGGTCGCGTTCGGCGAAGTCGATGTCGGTCGGGGTCGTCGGCGCCGGGGCGCGGCCGCCGTCGGCGGCCTGGAAGGCCTCGACGATTTCCTCGGCATTGGCGGGCTTGACCAGCACATCGAGGGCGCCGAGCCGGATGGCGCTGACGGCATTGGCCGGCGTCGCGTAGCCGGACAGGATCAGCACCCGGCAATCCGGCACCGCCGACTTCAGCGGCGTGATCAGATCAAGGCCGTTCTCGCGGCCGACGCGCAGGTCGACGACCGCGTAGGACGGGCGCATTTCGTCGATCCGCTTCTGCGCCTCGGTGAGGTTCAGGGCGTAGTCGGCATCGAAGCCACGCTTGTCCATGGCTTCGGAAAGGCGGCGTGCCATGACCTCGTCGTCGTCGACAACGAGCAGGCGCGGCGGAGACGTCTCCGTCTCCTCGGTGAAAACAAGTGCATCCATGGTTCCGTCCGACGCCCTCACGTCGCCTCAATACGTAATCGAACTGCGACCGGATGTCTCTGGGGGAGTGTTCACATTTTTGCGTCCGACTCGCATTTCCGCTGGTCGCGTGACGCGGGGCAGGCTGGTTTGGTGGTGGACGACCGGCTTGCGACGCGGCACTCTGGCGGAAAACCGCATCCGGAGGAGCCGCCATGGACTTCAGCCTGCCGCCGATGATCGAGGATGTGCGGGTGCGCACGCGCGCCTTCATCGAGACCCATGTGATCCCGCTCGAGGACGATCTCGACGCCTATGACGATCACGAGAACATCCGCCTCGACCTGCTGCGCGAGCTGCGCGCAAAGGCGCAGGCGGAGCGGCTGTGGTGCCCGCAATTGCCGGTGGCGCGCGGCGGCATGGGGCTGTCGCATGTCGGCTGGGCGGCGATGTACGAGGAGGCCAACCGGTCGATCTTCGGGCCGGCGGTGTTCAACTGCGCCGCGCCCGACGACGGCAACATGAACCTGCTCAATCTCGTCGGCACCGAGGCGCAGAAGGAGCGCTGGCTGATGCCGATCGCGCGCGGCGACGCGCGCTCAAGCTTCGTCATGACCGAGCCGCATCCGGGCGGCGGATCGGACCCGACGATGATCCGCACCCGCGCCGAGCGGCGCGGCGACAAGTGGGTGATCTCGGGCCGCAAGTGGTTCATCACCGGGGCGGCCGGGGCCGAGCACTTCATCCTGATCGCGCGCACCTCGGACGATGCGCGCAAGGGGCTGACGGCGTTCCTGTTTCACCGCGACCAGCCGGGCTGGGGCATCCTGCGGCGGATCCCGATCATGGGGCCGGAGGAGCATGGCGGCCATTGCGAGGTGGCGTTCGACGGGCTGGAAATCGGCGACGACAATGTGCTGATGCAGGTCGGTGACGGGCTGAAGGCGACGCAGATCCGGCTCGGACCGGCGCGGCTGACCCATTGCATGCGCTGGCTGGGGCTGGCGAAGCGGTCGCTGTCGATCGCGCAGGCCTATATCGACGAGCGCGAGGGATTCGGCATCCGGCTGCGGGATCGCGAAAGCGTGCGGATCGCGCTTGGCGAGGCGGCGCACCGGATCGAGATCGGCCGGCTCCTGGTGATGAAGGCGGCGTGGAAGCTCGATCAGGGCGAACGCGCCCGAGTCGAAGTGTCTATGGCGAAAATCCACGTTGCGGATACCTTGCACCACGCGGTCGACACCGCCATCCAGCTCAACGGCGCGCGCGGCTATTCCAAGGATACCGTGCTCGAATGGATCTACCGTTACGCGCGGCAGGCCCGGTTGGTGGACGGAGCATCGGAGGTTCACCGCATGGTCATCGGCGATGCCTATGCGTCGCAGGGTGACGGGTTGTGGAACTGGGGCCATTAGGCTTAGGGTCCGCGTCGCCAGGGCATCACATAATCGCCATCCACAGCGGGGGGACCGGCTGGATGCGCCGAGTGGGAGAAACAAACATGAGCAATGGGCGTGAAGTGGTGATCGTTTCGGGCGTGCGCCTGGCGATCGGCGGGTTTGGCGGTTCGCTGTCGGGCCTCGCCCCGACCGAAACCGGCGCGATGGTGATCAAGGAAGCGCTGAAGCGCGCCGATATCGCCCCGAGCGAAGTCGGCCATGTGGTGATCGGCCACGTCGTCAACACCGAGCCGAAGGACATGTACGTGTCGCGCGTCGCCGCCGTCGGCGCCGGCGTGCCGATCGAGACCCCGGCGATGAACGTCAACCGGCTGTGCGGCTCGGGCGCGCAGGCGATCGTGTCGGCGACCCAGGCGATCCTGCTTGGCGAATGCGACGTCGCCGTCGCCGGCGGCGCCGAGACCATGAGCCGCTCGCCGCACTCGACCCAGACCATCCGCACCGGTCAGAAGATGGGTGACACCAAGTTCACCGACATGATGATCGGGGCGCTGACCGACCCGTTCGGCGCCGGCCACATGGGCATCACCGCCGAGAACGTCGCCGCCAAGCATGGCATCGACCGCGCCGCCCAGGACGCGTTCGCGCTCGAAAGCCAGCGCCGCGCCGCGGTGGCGATCAAGGAAGGCCGCTTCAAGGACCAGATCCTGCCGATCGAGGTCAAGGTCGGCCGCGAGATGAAGGTGTTCGACACCGACGAGCATCCGAAGGCGACCACCGCCGAATCGCTCTCCGGCCTGAAGCCGGCGTTCAAGAAGGACGGCTCGGTCACCGCCGGCAACGCCTCGGGCATCAATGACGGCGCCGCCGCCGTGGTGCTGATGGAGCGTTCGGCCGCCGAGAAGGCCGGCAAGAAGCCGATGGCCCGCATCGTCGGCTATGCCCATGCCGGCGTCGAGCCGAGCATCATGGGTATCGGCCCGGTTCCGGCCGTGCAGAAGCTGATGGAAAAGACCGGCCTGAAGATCACCGACTTCGACGTGATCGAGTCGAACGAGGCCTTCGCCGCCCAGGCTTGCGCCGTGGCGCAGGAACTCGGCATGCCGGCCGACAAGGTCAACCCGAATGGCGGCGCCATCGCGCTCGGCCATCCGATCGGCGCCACCGGCGCGATCATCACGGTGAAGTGCATGTACGAGCTCGCCCGCACCGGCGGCCGCTACGGCCTCGTCACCATGTGCATCGGCGGCGGCCAGGGCATCGCCCTCGCCATCGAGCGGATGTGATCGCGGCCGGCTTCGGTCCGACCACCTGAACAAGGGCCCGCCGGGTTGACCGGCGGGCCTTTTCGTTTGCCGGCGCGGCCCGCAAGGCAGGTTTGCGTCCGATCCGGCAAGGTTCGGCGGCTCCAGGCGCGGGACGGCTTGCGCCCGGCGCGGTTTTCCCGTAGCGCCATGACGATATCCAACCAAAGTCGGAAATCGCCATGAGCAACCCCATTGTCGTCGAACTGGTGCGCGGACCGGCGGTCGAGAGCGTTCATGCCGGCGCCATCGCCGTCAGCGACGCGGCCGGCAAGCTGGTGCTGGCGATCGGCGATGTCGGCCGGGCGATCTATCCGCGCTCGGCGGTGAAGCTGCTGCAGGCGCTGCCGCTGGTCGAATGCGGCGCCGCCGACGATTACGGCTTCGGCGCGCGCGAGCTGGCGCTGGCGTGCTCCTCGCACAATGGCGAGGCGGCCCATGTGGACACCGCGCGCGGGATGCTGGCGCGGGCCGGGCGTGACGGCAATGCGCTCGAATGCGGGCCGCAGCCGCCGGAGCGCGATGCCGACCGGGCGAGCCTGCACCGGGCCAATCTGTTGCCGAATTCGCTTCACAACAACTGTTCGGGCAAGCATGCCGGCTTCGTCTGCCTCGCCTGCCACGAGGGCGAGGACCCCACCGGCTATGTGACGCCCGATCACTTCGTCCAGGCCGCCGTGCGGCGGACGATGGCGGAGGTCGTCGGCGTCAGCCTCGACGCCGATATCTGCGGCATCGACGGCTGCTCGATCCCGACCTATGCGGTGCCGCTCGACCGGCTGGCGCGTGGCTTCGCCCGCATCGCCGGCGGCGAGGGGCTGACGGCTGACCGGGCCAGCGCCGGCAAGCGGCTGATGGCCGCCTGCATGGCCGAGCCGTTCATGGTCGGCGGCACGGGGCGGTTCTGCACCCGGTTGATGGAAGCGCTGCCGGGGCGGGTCTTCGCCAAGATCGGCGCCGAGGGCGTCTATTGCGCGGCGTTGCCGGAACTGGGGCTCGGCATCGCGCTGAAGGCCGATGACGGCGCGTCGCGGGCGGCGGAAGTGATGGTGGCGGCGACGATCGCCCGGCTGTTGCCGATGTCGGAGGCGGAAGCCGCCCGGCTGGCGCCGCTGACGCAGCCGCGCCTCGTCAACTGGATGAAGCGCGATGTCGGCTTCCTGCGTCCGGCCGGCCCGCTCGTCGCGGGGCTCGCGGCTTGAACGGCGGGGGCAAGGCCTGATGTTCAACCTCATTCGCAGCGCGCGCGGCATTTTCCGCAGTCTCCGGACCTATCACGGCGATCGCGCCCGGCACCGGGCGATGGACCGGCTTTACGGCGGCTTCGTTCGCGCCGGCGATCTGGTGTTCGATGTCGGCAGCCATGTCGGCGACCGGGTGGCGTCGTTCCGGCGGCTGGGCGCGCGGGTGGTGGCGGTGGAACCGCAGCCGGCGCTGGTGCGGGTGCTGCGGCTGATCCACGGGCGCGACCGGGCGGTGACGATCGAGGCGGCGGCGGTGGGGCGGACGGCGGGCCGGATCGAGCTGCGGATCAACAGCGCCAACCCGACGATCTCCACCGCATCGGACGCCTTCATCGCCGCGACCGAGGGCGCCAGCGGCTGGGAAGGCCAGGTGTGGGACGAGCGGGTCGAGGTGGCGATGACGACGCTTGACGCGCTGATCGCGGCGCATGGCGTGCCGGCCTTCGTCAAGATCGACATCGAGGGGTTCGAGGCGGAGGCGCTCGCCGGACTGTCGCGGCCGCTTGCCGCGCTGTCGTTCGAGTTCACGACGATCCAGCGCGACGTGGCGCTGCAGGCGATCGCCCGGCTTGGCGAACTGGCGGACTACCGCTTCGACGCGGCATTGGGGGAAAGCCAGCAGCGGCTGTTCACCGACGCGCCGAAGTCGGCGGCGGAGATCGCCGCATGGCTCGTCGACCTGCCGCATGCGGCGAATTCCGGCGATATCTACGCCATTCTCGCGGCGGGATAACCCCAACCGGCGGACAGCCTCTTGAAACCGCCGTGTTCCCATGGTCCAAGCCTTGGGCGGGGCGCGGATCCGACGCACCCGGCGCAAGCGATCATTCGAGGGCACCCATGATCCTGTCGACCACTCCGGAGCTGCAAGGCCACCCCATTCGCGAATATCGCGGCATCGTCGTCGGCGAGGCGATCCTGGGGGCAAATATCTTCCGCGACCTGTTCGCCTCGATCCGCGACATCGTCGGCGGACGCTCCGGCTCCTATGAAAAGGTGCTGAGCTCGGCCCGGCAGGAGGCCTTCCAGGATCTGGAGGAGCGGGCGCGATCGATCGGCGCCAACGCGGTGGTCGGCATCGACATCGACTACGAGACCGTCGGCGGCAATGGCTCGATGCTGATGGTGACCGTGTCCGGAACCGCCGTGGTGGTGGACTGAGGCGCGGCACGCCCGGCGTCGTCGGGCGATGCCGGAACCAGCCTGACGCGCGCGGCGCCGGAGTGGCAATCCATGTTGAATTTCCTGCCGCGGCTCGGCCGCGGGGTGTCCGGCGCGCTGGCGCTGATCATGTCGCTGCCGCTGGCGGCGTGCGATACGGCGTTCGACACGTTCGAACTGCCGACCGGAACCGCCGACACCTATCTGCAGATCACCGCGACCGGCGCCGGCCCGCTCGATCAGGCCACCGCCTATGGCGCCAAGCCGATCGCGGCGAAGCTGCCGGGCTACACCACCGATTCGCTGCTGATCGGGCTGGAACGACTGACGGCCACCGCCGTGGTGGTGTTTCGCGACGCCAATGGCGGGCGGGCGCAGGTGCTGCACGTGGTGCCGGGCGCGAGCGGCGGCATCGGCGAGATCCACGGCGTGTCGCGCCATGTGATCGGACCGGCGAACGAGCGCCCGGGCATGACCCTGCGCGAGGCGCGGGTCGATCCGAAAAGCTGCCGGCCGGGCGAAGGGCTATGGCTCGGGCTCGCCGTCTGCCGCTCGTCAGGCGCGGCGAACGTGGCGTTGACCTTCTCGTTCAAGGGCGAGCCGCCGGCAACGCCGACACTGCCGGACGCGGCGACGCTGGCGGAGGGCGAGCTGCAGCGAATCATCTGGACGCCGCCACCGACGCCAACGCTGACGCCGACACCGGCGGTCGCCAAGGCACCCACGCCCTGAACGGGTGAGGGTTGCGACCAATGAGGGGATGACGATTCGCATGTTCGGCGATAAACCGGACCGATGACGACGACGCCCCTTGCCCGTGACCTCGATATCGAAACCCTTGCCGCGCGCATCCGCGCCGGCGACCGCGCGACGCTGGCGCGGGCCATCACGCTGGTCGAATCGCGCAAGGCCGAGCATCAGGCCAAGGCGCGGGCGCTGGTGCAGGCGCTGCTGCCGCATACCGGGCGGGCGCACCGGGTCGGCATCACCGGCGTTCCCGGGGTCGGCAAGTCGACCACCATCGACCAGCTCGGGGCGAACCTGACCAAGGCCGGGCACAGGGTGGCGGTGCTGGCGGTCGACCCGTCGTCGACGCGCACCGGCGGCTCGATCCTCGGCGACAAGACCCGGATGAGCCAGCTCGCCGTCGATGCCAATGCCTTCATCCGCCCCTCGCCCTCTTCCGGCACGCTTGGCGGCGTCGCGGCGAAGACGCGCGAGACGATGCTGTTGTGCGAGGCGGCGGGGTTCGACGTGATCCTGGTCGAGACCGTCGGCGTCGGCCAGAGCGAGACGACCGTCGCCGAGATGGTCGACTTCTTCCTGGTGCTGATGCTGCCGGGGGCCGGCGACGAATTGCAGGGAATCAAGAAGGGCGTGCTGGAAATCGCCGACATGATCGCCGTCAACAAGTCCGACGGCGACAACGCCACCCGGGCGCGCTCGGCGGCGGCGGAGTATCGCGCGGCGCTGCATATCCTGGCGCCGTCATCACCGACCTGGACGCCGCCGGTGGTGCTGATCTCGGGCCTTGCCAATCAGGGGCTCGACGAGATGTGGGCGCAGGTGGAAATGCACCGCGTCAAGCTGTCGGCGACCGGCGAACTGGCGGCGCGGCGGCGCGGGCAGGACGTCAAGTGGATGTGGGCGATGCTGGAAGACCGGATGTTCGCCAAGCTGCACAACGACCCGACCATCAAGGCCCGGCTCGGCCAGCTGGAAGCCGACGTCAAGGCCGGAACCGTCGCCGCCTCCAGCGCCGCCGACGACATCGCGGCCCTGATCGGGGTGTGATCGCGGCGGGGTCGGCGCCGGTCTGCCGGGGCTGGGCGAGCGTCGGCAACGCCGACCGGCCTTGTTGATATCCGTCAATGGGTGCGGTTGCCCGTCGCCTATCCTGCGGCCCGGTCGACCGGAGGCTCACGGCGGTGGCAACGACAATGCAGCAAGTGCGCGCGTGGCGAGGGCCCGCGCTGTTTTCTTACGGATTTCGGCCATTCTTCCTGCTGGCGGCCTTGCATGCCGCGGGTGTGGTCGCACTGTTTGTGCCCTGGTATCTCGGCGCGCTGCAGGTCCCGAGCCTGTTCACGCCGACCTCATGGCACGCCCACTCGCTGCTGTTCGGCTATGTGCCGGCGGTGGTCGCCGGCTTCCTGATGACCGCCGTGCCGAACTGGACCGGGCGACTTCCGGTCGTCGGCTGGCGACTGATCGGGCTGGTGGCGGCGTGGCTGGCCGGACGGGGCGCGATCCTGGTCTCCGCCGCGATCGGACCGGTCGCCACCGCCGTGCTCGACCTGACATTTCTCGCCGCGCTCGGCTTCGTCATCGGGCGGGAGATCATTCAGGGCAAGAACTGGCGAAATCTCAAGGTCCTCGGCGTGCTTCTCGTGCTGTTCTGCGCCAATCTCGGCTTTCATGCCGAGTTCGCGCTGACGGGCGCTGCCTTGCGGGCCGAACGGCTGGCGGTGGCGGCGACGATCGTGCTGATCACCCTGATCGGCGGGCGAATCGTGCCGAGCTTCACCATCAACTGGCTGCGGCAGATCAATCCCGGCCCGATTCCGTCGGCGCCGGACCGTCTGGACCAGGCGGCGCAGGCGGTCGGAGCCGTCGCCCTGCTGCTATGGGTGGCGTCGATCGACATCGGCGCGCTGCGCCTGCCGCTTGCCGTGATCATGGGCGGGGTGGCGATCGCCCACGTGGTCCGGCAGAGGCGCTGGCGCCCGGAGCGGACGCTGGCCGAGCCGCTGGTGGCGGTGCTGCATGTCGCCCACGCTTTCGTGCCGCTCGGCTTCCTGATCGTCGCCCTCGGGCTGCTGCTTGGCGACAGCGGGCTTGAAACCGCCGGACTGCACGCCTGGACAACCGGCGCCGTCGGGCTGATGACGCTGGCGGTCATGACACGCGCCACGCGCGGGCATACCGGACGATCGCTCGCCGCCGACCGTCCGACCATCGCGATCTATGCGGCGATCATCGCCGCGGCCCTGGTGCGGATCGTCGCGGCGCATCATCCCGAGTTCGCCGGCACGCTGTTGCCGCTGGCGGCCTCGGCCTGGGTCGGCGGCTACCTGATCTTCGCGGTTCACTATGGCCGGATGCTGCTGACGACGCGCAAGGCCGGCTGGTGAGGCCGGGACTTGCCGTTCACCCTGGTTCGGGCAAACATCGCCGATCGACCGGGGAACCAAGCGATGGCAAATCCGAAGCCGACGACCGTGCTGATCACCGCGTTCGGTCCGTTTCCCGGGGCGCCGCGCAATCCGACGCCGGGGATCATGGCGCGGGTGGTCGCCGGGCGGCTCGGACGCGAGCCGGGCGTGCGGCTGGTGCCGGCGATCCTCGCCACCGCCTACAAGGCGATCGACAAGCTCGACGAACTGACCGAACGGCTTGAACCGGACGTCGTCCTGCATCTCGGCGTGGCGATGCGGGCGAGGGCGGCGCGGGTGGAGACGCGGGCGCGCAATCGGGCGGCACCTTATCGCGCCGACGGCAGCGGCCAGGCCCCGAAAAAGCCGATGCTCGGGACAAGGGCGCCGGCCTTCCGACCGGTGCGGGCGCCGGTACGGCGGATGGCCGAGCGGATGGCGGCTTGCGGCGTGGCGACCGAGCTGTCGCGCGATGCCGGCGACTACCTGTGCAACGCCGCGCTCTGGCGCTCGCTGAAGCTGGCGAAGCGCACCCGACGGCTGGTCGGCTTCATCCACGTGCCGGCAACGCCGGACATCCGGGCGCCGAAACCGATCCGCCCCGACCGCCGCCCGAGGGCGGTGTTCACCGAACCGGCGCTGGCGACGGCGATCGAGGCGGGGCTCGGGGTGATGCTCGCGGGTCGCGTCGCGTCCCGTCGCGGCTGACGGCGCGGCTTGCCGGATCGCCCGGATGCGCGATTGCCGAGGGGCGCCAACTTGCTCTAAATTCGCCCACCGACCGCGCAGCGAAAGCCCTTGCTCATGAAGCCGACCAGTTCCGTATTCACCGGGTTGCCGACGACGATCTTCGAAGTGATGAGCCGCATGGCGGCGGAGCACCAGTCGGTCAATCTCGGCCAGGGCTTTCCCGATGTCGACGGTCCGGAGGAGATCCGCCGGGCGGCGGCTGAGGCGATGATCGCCGGGCCGAACCAGTATCCGTCGATGATGGGCATTCCCGACCTGCGCCAGGCCGTGGCGGAGGTCAACAAGCGCTTCTACGGGCTCGACGTCGACTGGCAGCGCGAGGTGATGGTGACGTCGGGCGCCACCGAGGCGCTCGGCGACTGCATTCTCGGGCTGATCGATCCGGGCGACGAGGTGGTGCTGATCGAGCCGCTCTATGACTGCTACCTGCCGATGATCCGCAAGGCCGGCGGCATTCCGCGGCTGGTGCGGGTGACGCCGCCGAACTGGGAGCTGGACCGCGAGGCGCTCGCCGCCGCGTTCGGGCCGAAGACCAAGGCGATCCTGATCAACAATCCGATGAACCCGGCGGCGAAGGTGTTCACCGCCGACGAGCTTGCCTTCATCGCCGGGCTTTGCGTCGCCCATGATGCCTATGCCATCTGCGACGAGGTCTACGAGCATCTGGTGTTCGACGGGCGCAAGCACCTGCCGCTGATGACGTTTCCGGGCATGCGGGATCGCTGCGCGCGCGTCGGCTCGGCCGGCAAGACGTTTTCGCTGACCGGCTGGAAGATCGGCTACATCACCGCGCCGCCGCACATGCTGACGCCGATCGCCAAGGCGCACCAGTTCGTCACCTTCACCACGCCGCCAGCGCTGCAGGTGGCGGTGGCGAAGGGGCTGCGGTTCGGCGACGACTACTATTCGGGCTTCATCGCCGATCTGGAGGCCAAGCGCGACCGGCTGTCGGCGGGCTTGCGCCGGCTCGGCTTTCCGGTGCTGCAGAGCCATGGCAGCTATTTCGTCTCGGCCGACATTTCGGGCATGGGGCTCGGCGACGACGATTTCGAGGTGTGCAAGCGGCTGACGGTCGAGGCCGGGGTCACCGCCATTCCGATCTCGGCCTTCTACGAGGTCGATCCGCCCCGGAACGCCATCCGCTTCTGCTTCTGCAAGCGGTTCGAGGTGCTGGACGAGGGACTGGCGCGGCTGGAAAAGGCGCTGGGCGGGGCGCGGTCGGCGGCCTGAAGCGGCGGGACTTCAGCTGGCGCGGTTGCGCTCCACCGTCAGGTGGGCCGGCGCGGGGCTTCCGGCGCGGGCGAGATCGGGCGTTACGGGGTCGGCCCAGCGCATGCCAACGATGGCGCCGCGCTTGGCGTCGCGGATGATGTTGTCGCTGATGATGGCGGCGCGGGCGCCGTCGACAACGGTGACAGCGATGCCGATGCCGACATTGCGGATGATGTTGCCGGTGGCGGTGACGTCGCGCAGGAACGGGCCATAGCCGAGGCCGATGCCGTAGAGCGGCGCGTTCTCGACGACATTGCCGGTCACCGCCGTATCGGCCTCGGCCCAGATGCCCCAGCCGAAGCCGGGCGGCTGGGGCGGATAGGGGCCGGTCGAACGCAGGTTGCGGACGATATTGCCGGACACGACGGCGAGGCGGCCGCCCTCGTTGAAGTTGGCGATCGAAATGCCGTTGGCGGCGCCGTCGACCAGATTGTTGGCGACGACGGCACCGGTGAAGGCGAATTCGGAATAGATCGCGGTTTCACCGCAGCGCAGCGCCTGATTGGCGATGATCTGGACGCCGTCGCCGCCATTGGAGCGCACCGCCGTGAAGGCGCAATCGACGATGCGATTGTCGGCGACCAGCACATTGCCGGCCTGGTAGACATTGACGCCGTTGCCCCACTGGCCGGTGCCGCCATTGGCCGAGCCGATGCGCTCGATGCGGTTGCCGCGCACCTGGCTGCCGTCCTCGCCCTTGGTGGTGCGGTGGATCAGCACGCCGCCATTGCCGCAATCGCGGATGGTGTTGTCGGCGACGACGAGGGCGCGGGCATCGCGCGACCACAGCGCGGCGTCGCCGCAGCGCTCGATGGTCGACAGCGAAATGCGGCCGCCGCTGCGCTCGGCATAGAGGCCGGCATTGGGGGTGTCGGTGATCAGCACGTCGCGCAAGGACATCTCGGCGACATCAATCAGCCGGAGCGCGCCCTCGATGCCGGTGCCGACCGGCTTGCGGTCGGCGTCGATGACGATGCCGTCCAGGGTGAGGTTGCGGGCGCCCTTGGCCGAGACGAACGCGCCGCTGCCGCCGGCGAACACGAGCCGCGACTTGCCGGGCACGCCGATCAGCCGAGCGCCGTCCGGCAGCACCAGATCGGCGACCGCATAGCGCCCCGGCGGCAGGAAGACCGGCCGGCCGGCGCCGGTGCCCTGTTCGAGCAACTTGCGCAGCGCCCGCGTCTGATCGGTTTCCCCCGGGCGAATGCCGGCGCCGCCGGCGTCGATGGCACCGCGCAGGTCATTGCCGAGCGACTGCGCCAGCACCGGCCCGGCGACGATCGACAGCGGCGCGGCGGCGGCAAGAGTGAGGAACGAGCGACGATCGAGGGACATGACGGACCGTGGTCGGAGGGCTTCGACCATGAACCTAGCGGCAAAGGGCTAATTTCCGGTTGGCGGGGAGAGGTGGCGGTGGGGGTCGTCGGTCGTATCCGCCGGCGAATTTACACCGATCGAGGAGGCGGCATGCCCGAGGCGCTGGACTTTTCCTTCTCCCGAGACCGGGAGAAGGTGCCCGAAGGGCGGATGAGGGTTGACCCCGCGGGTGATGTTCTTGCGAAAGTCGAATTAATTCAAATACTTCTCAGAATCCCCCCCCTCATCCGCCCCTTCGGGGCACCTTCTCCCCAAGGGGAGAAGGGAGAGGTGGCGATGGGGATGGGTGCTTGTGTCCCATCGGCGCGGCTCAGCCGATCGAACGCGCGTCAGGCCGGGGATGTTTTCCGTTCGCTCCGGTCAGCGCCGAAGTGCCGGCAGGTCGAGGGCGGCGACTTCGGGCGGGGTGTCGATTTCCTCGGGGATGGCGGCGAGGCGGTGGCGGGCCATGAGGCGGCCGAGGACGGGCGTGGCGGTGACGATGGCGAACGGCACCGCCAGCAGGCATCCGAAGGTGACGGCGAACCCCATCCAGAAGGCGGCGGGCGGGGCGAAGGCGAGGCCGAACAGCGCCACGAGGCCGATGAGGGTGTGGACGCGCAGATTGTGCCAGGCGAGGTGCCAGGGCACGCCGACGGCATCGCGGGACTGGCCGTCCCAGCCGACCGACCGGCCGAACGCAAAGGCCAGCATCAGGCGGGAATGGGCGAGCGCCATGATCGACCACAGGCCGAGCGAGAACACCGTCTCGACCACGGCGCTCGCCAGCACCCGGAGGCCGCCGCCGAAGCGCCGGCGGGCGGGGGCATGGAGCAGCACGTCAATGAGCGTCGCCCAGCGCGGGGCGTAGGTCATCAGGATCACCATCGCCCAGACGAAGCTCGCCGGGCCGGCGGCGAGCCAGTCGGCGCCGCTGATGGCGAGGCGGGCGATGACGAGGCCGACGAGCGCCACCCAGGCCGGCAGGCCGATGAACATCAGCACCGCCAACACCAGCTGCACCCGGCTGACCGGCAGGATGCCCGGCAGCCGCAGCAGGTTCAGATACTGCATGTTGCCCTGGCACCAGCGCAGATCGCGGCGGACGAACTCGATCAGCGTCGTCGGGTTTTCCTCGAACGAGCCCTCCTCCTCCGGCAGCACCCGCACGTCGAAGCCGGCGCGGCGCATGAACACCGCCTCGACCTGGTCGTGGCTGAGGATCTCGCCGCCGAGCGGCGGCTTGCCCGGCAGGGTCGGCAGATGGCAATGGTCGCGGAACGGGGCGATGCGGATGATGGCGTTATGGCCCCAATAAGGGCCGCAATCGGCCTGCCACCAGGCAGAGCCCAGCGTGTAGGAACGCATGCCGAGGCGCATGCCGAACTGGAAGATGCGGGCGAAGGCGGAAGCCGACGGCAGGCCGGTGATGATGTTCTGCAGGATGCCGAGTTCGGGCGCGGCCTGCATGATGCGGACGAGGCGCAGCACCCGGTCGGCCGACATCAGGCTGTCGGCGTCGAGGGTGATCATGAACTCGGCGGTGTGGCCGCTGGTTTTGAGGAAATCGCGCAGATTGCCGGCCTTGAAGCCGGTGTTGACGGCGCGGCGGCGATAGTGGACCGCGAAGGCGCCGGCATGGCGGGCGCGCAGCTCGTCGGTGGCGGCCGCCTCGGCGCGGGCGAAGCCGTCGTCGTCGGTGTCGGAGAGGATGTGAACGGGAAACCACGCCGCCTCGCCCCGGGCGGCGAGCGCGTCCATCAGCCGGCGCAGGTTGCCGAACACCCGTTCCGGCGCCTCGTTGCGGATGCACATCACCAGCGCGGTGCGGGCGACGATCGGCTCGAAGCCGGTGACGCGGGCCGCCGGCGGGCAGATGTAGCCGGTGGGATCGGGCAGGCGGCGCATCAGCCAGAAGCCGATGGCGGCATTCCAGAAACCGATCGCCGACCACGGCAGGGTAGCGGCCAGCAGCACGATCATTGTAACGTCGAGCGCGTCGATGCCGCCGGGACCGACGGCGGCGATCATCGCCAGCAGCATCAGCGCGATGGTCAGGGCGACCGCCGAGGCAAACAGGCGCCGTCGACCGGCGATGCGGGCCGGGTCGGCGGACGGATGGGCAGCGGTCGGGTCGGTCATCGGGATCCGGAAGGCAAGCGGGGCGGAAGCGTGGAGCGAGATATAGCGCAGAGTTTGTGGACGGTGGCAGTGGGGCGGGCGGAAATTCGCGCCGAGCCGCTCGGGCCGCTGGCGCCCGGACTTGCCCGGGTGCGGACGATCACCTCCGGCATCTCGCGCGGCACCGAATCGCTGGTGTTCCACGGCCGGGTGCCGCAAAGCGAATGGCAGCGGATGCGGGCGCCGTTTCAAGCCGGCGACTTTCCGTTTCCGGTCAAGTACGGCTACTCGTCGATCGGCGAGGTGATCGACGGGCCGCCGGCATGGCTCGGCAAGCGGGTGTTCTCACTGTCGCCGCACCAGACGCTTGCCGACCTGCCGGTTTCGGCGCTGGGCGAGGTGCCTGGCGGGGTGCCGACGGCGCGGGCGGTGCTGGCGGCCAACATGGAGACGGCGCTCAACGCGGTGTGGGATGCCGATGTCGGCGCCGGCGACCGGGTGGCGGTGATCGGGGCGGGCGTGGTCGGGGCGCTGATCACGCGGCTGGCGGCGCGGATCCCGGGCACGCGGGTGACGCTGGTCGATGTCAATCCGGCGCGGGCGCGGCTGGCGCCGACGCTGGGGGCGGCCTTCGCGCTGCCGTCGAACTGTCCGCGCGATTGCGACGCGGTGTTCCATGCCAGCGCCACCGCGGCCGGGCTGGCGACGGCGCTGACGGTGGCCGGCGACGAGGCGCGGGTGATCGAGCTGTCGTGGTATGGCGATGGCGAGGTGTCGGTGCCGCTCGGGCAGGATTTTCACGTGCGGCGGCTGCAGCTGATCTCCAGTCAGGTGGGGCGGATCGCCGCCAGCCGGCGGCCGCGCTGGGATTTCGCCCGGCGACGGGCGGCGGCGCTCGATCTTCTCGCCGACGACCGGCTCGACGCCTTGCTGGCGCCGCCGGTGCGGTTCGTCGACCTGCCGGCGCGGCTGCCGGAAATTCTGGCGCCCGGCTCTGGCATCCTGGCGCAGGTCGTCGTCTACTGATCCCCCCTGCCCTCCCCGGCAGCGCATCGAAGGAGCAGCATTCGTGTATGGCGTTGAAGTTCGCGATCACATCATGATCGCCCATTCGTTTCGCGGCGAGGTTTTCGGACCGGCGCAGAAGCTGCACGGCGCCACGTTCATCGTCGATGCCTGCTTCATGGCATCGACGCTGGATGCCAACAGCATCGTCGTCGATATCGGCCGGGCGCATGAGGCGCTGAAGGCCTGCCTGCAGCCGCTCAACTATCAAAACCTCGACGCGGTGCCGGCGCTCAAGGGCATCAACACCACGACCGAATGGCTGACGCGGCATGTGTTCGATGCGCTGGCCGGCGCGGCGCGGGCGGGCGAACTCGGACGGGCACCGGGCGAGATCGAGCGCATCCGGGTGACGGTCGAGGAAAGCCACGTGGCGCGGGCGTGGTTCGAGGACGCGGTCGGATCGTGAGCGCGAAGCGGCTGATCTTCGCGATCCCCGGCGATCTGGCGACGCCGACCGGCGGCTATGGCTATGACCGGCGGGTGATCGACGGGCTGCGGGCGCTCGGCTGGCAGGTGGATGTCGTGCCGCTGGCGGCGTCGTTTCCCGCGCCGGACGCGGCCGATCTCGCAGCGGCGGAAGCGGCGCTGGCCGCGCCGCGCGGCACGCCGATCATGGTCGACGGGCTGGCGTTCGGCGTATTCGGGGCGCTGGCGGAACGGCTTGGCGGGCGCGGGCCCCTGATCGCGCTGGTGCATCATCCGCTCGGGTTCGAGACCGGGCATGATCCGGCGACGGCGCGGGCCCTGATCGCGGCCGAGGCGACAGCGCTGGCCGAGGCGCACCGGGTGGTGACGACCAGCCCGACGACGGCGCGGCTGCTCGTCGAGCATCTCGGCGTCGCGGCCGGACGGATCGCCGTGGCGGTGCCGGGCGTCGACCCGCGCGCGCCGGCGGCCGGCGGCGACGGGACGACGGTCGAACTGATTTCGGTGGCGACGATTACCGCGCGCAAGGGCCATGACGTGCTGGTGGCGGCGCTTGCCGGGCTTGCCGACCTGCCGTGGCGCCTGACCATCCACGGCGACAAGACACGGGCGCCCGAGGTGACGGCGCGGCTCGAGGCGCAGATCGCCGATGCCGGGCTTGACGGCCGCATCCGGCTTGCCGGGACGGCGACGGCCGAGGAACTCGATCGCGCCTACCGCCAGTCCGACCTGTTCGTGCTGGCCTCGCATTTCGAGGGCTATGGCATGGCCTATGCCGAGGCGATCGCCCACGGACTGCCTGTGGTCGGGACGACCGGCGGGGCGATCGCCGATGCGGTGCCGGCGGGCGCCGGGGTGCTGGTGGCGCCGGGCGACGTGGCGGCGCTGCGGGCGGCACTGCGGCGGCTGATCGGCGACGGCGCGGCGCGGGCCGCGCTGGCGGCGGGGGCGCGGGAGGCGAGCCGGACGCAACCGCGCTGGCAGCAGACGGCGGCGGATGTGGCGCGCGCGATCGACCTGGCCGAGGCGCAATTCGCCGCCGGGTCGTTCTCGGTCGACTGGCTGAGCCTGCGCGAGCCGTTCGACCGGGCGGCGCGCAATGGCGACGTGTTGCGGACGGTGGCGACGGCCTGCGCCGCGACGGCGGCGGGCCGGGTGCTGCGGGTCGTCGATCTCGGCTGCGGCGCCGGCTCGACCCTGCGCGGGCTGGGGCCGGTGCTGGGGGGCGCGCAGCGCTGGCGACTGGTCGACTACGATCCGGTGCTGATCGCGGCGGCGCTTGCCGCGGCCGGGGAACTCGGCATCGCGGCCGAGCCGCTGGCGCTCAACCTCGCGGGCCGGATCGCGCCGGCGCTGGAGCCGTTCGCCGATGGCGGCCGGGCGGATCTGGTGGCGACATCGGCATTCCTCGATCTGGTTTCGGCGTCGTGGCTCGACCGGCTGGTCGCGGCGATCGTCGCCGCCGGCACGCCGTTTTATGCGGCGCTCAGCTATGACGGGCGGGCGACGCTCGCGCCGGCGCTGCCGCTCGACGCGGCGGTGATCGCGGCGGTCAACCGGCATCAGCTGACGGACAAGGGCTTCGGCCCGGCGCTGGGGCCAGCGGCGGCGACAGCGGCGATCGAGCGGTTCGAGCGGCAGGGATGGCGCGTCGACAGCGGCCGGTCGGACTGGGTGTTCGGACCCGATGACCGGCGGATCCAGCTGGCGATG
>JAEULV010000002.1 GCA_016793065.1 Hyphomicrobiaceae bacterium | reverse complement strand
TTCCAGCAGGTGCTGCGGATCTTCGGTCCGCGCCGCTGGCTGCCGGTCGGCGAGGGCCCTGCCGCCGGCTGGCGGCTGGAGGAGCCGCAGGCGGTGGTGGGAACGGCGCTCGATCCGCGCTTTGCCGCCGGCGGGCGGGTTTTCGGCGATGACACCGGCGAGGTCGATCCGCGCAATCCGATCGGCGTCGGCACGATCGATGCCCGGGTGACGCCGCGCGGGCGGGCCTATCCGGCGCCGCTGATCGAGAGCCTGGCCGAGCCGGTCACCTCGCCCTTCACCCGGCCGGTGCCGCGCGGCTTCGGGCCGGTGCCGCCATTCTGGCAATCGCGGCTGCGCCATGCCGGGACCTATGGCGACGACTGGCTGCGCAACCGGCATCCGCGCCTGCCGGCGGATTTCGACTATCGCTTCCATCAGGTGGCGCCGACGGATCTGATCCAGCCGGGGTATCTGCGCGGCGACGAAGTGGTGGAAATCGCCGGGCTGGTGGTGGGCGGCGGCATGCTGGCCTTCCAGCTGCCGGGGGTGCGCCCCTATGGGCGCTGGCAGTGGATCGACGACCGGCAGGTGACGGCGCGGCTCGATCTCGACGGGCTGCACATCGACCTGCGCGAGGGGCCGCCGTGGCGGGTCGATCTCACCTGGCGCAACTGGGTGCCGATCTGCCCGCGCTTCTTCAAGATCGACCTCTCGCTCGGCTCGGTCGCCGAGACCGCGTGGCTGCCGGGGGCCGGCGAGGACGGGCCCGGCATCGACCACGGCATGGCGGTTTCGTCGCTGCCGGAGCCGGTCGCATGAGCATTCCGCGCGAGGGCTCGCGCGACACCGGCGACGGCATCCTTGTCTCGATCTATCCGGACGTTTGCCTGACGCCGTGCGGGAACAGCATGGTGCCGGTACCCTACAATATCTGGGCAAAGCAGAACCCGGACGCCAACACCACGCCGACGGTGCGGATGACCAGCCTGAGGGCGCACAATCTCGGTTCGCTGATCACCGAGTCGCACGGCGCCGAGGCCGGTACCGGCGGCGGGGTGGCATCGGGGACGAATTGCAGCGTCTGCCAGCCGCTGGAGCACTCGAAGACGGTGCGGGCCGAGGGCAAGAACGTCGTTCGCCATACCGATACCTGGTGGATGAACAACAAGAACACCCAGGGCAAGCTGATCTATACCAAGGACATGGCCGGCTACGCGGTGACGGCGCAGGCGCAGGCGCAGGCGCAGCCGAAACCGGCGCCGGCCCCGGAACCGGCGCCGAAGCCGCCGGGGCAGGTGATCCGGCCGAACATTCCGCACTGGCAGGGGCCGCGCATTCCGCCGCCGGTGCCGCCATCGGCGACGACGCAGGCGTGGCGGCTGTTGCCCCGCCTCGGCGGGCGGCTGGTCGGCGGCGTCATTCTCGGCGTGCTGATTCCGAGCGATCTCGATCCGTGGAGCGACATGCCGCCGCGCGACGCGGTCGAGGGGCAGATCATCGACATGGGCCGCAACGCGGTCAAGAACGGCGCCGATGTGCAGGAAACCCGGCAGTGGGTTCATCGGGAGATCGCCGAGTATCGCGAGGCGCAGACGAAAAAGGATGAGGCCACGGTTCCCGATGCGGGTGTCACGCCGGACAATGTTCGCGTCACCGGCGAAAAGGAAAAAGACAAGAAGCGGCCCTGTCGTACCGGACCGTATTCGGCCTTGAAGAACGCCTGTTCCCCCGGCGAACAGGCGCATCACATTGTGCCCGATTATACGCTACGCTATGGCAGCCGCCCCGAGGGGGTCGCCGGACAGAAGCGGATTCCGGGCTTGCCGGCGTTCAATGACGGTCCGTCGATCTGTCTCAAGGGCTATGCGAAATCGGCGGGCGACGAACATGGCATCGCCCACGCGGCAGATGCGCAGGTGGCGGCGCTGGGACAAGGGGGCAACCCGATCGGAACCGCGCCGATCAACAAGATCACGGAAATCTCCGTGCGGGCGGCGATCAAGGCCCGGCCGGAATGCGCCAAGGAGATCATGGCGGCGGTGGCGCAACAGCCGTCGCTGCTTGGCTCGACGCTGGCGCGCACCACGACGCAGCCGCCGGGCGCCTGGCCGCCGGGCAGCAAGTGAGACGGGGCGGCGCGACATGATGAGGACACACGACATGGTCAGGCAGTTCCCGCGTTCGATCATCCGCGCAGCGGCGGTTTCCGCCGAGGCGATCGCGGTGGTGACGGTGCCGGACGAGGATGATCCGGGCTCGACGCGATCGACGTTCCATCTGTGGCGCGATGGCGGCTGGCGATCGGTGGCGCATGCCTTCGCGGTGGCGGCGCTCGGCGTCGATCGCGGACCGGCGGGCGATGGCGGCGATCGGGTGGCGGCGATCGACGCGGAGGGGCGGTTGCTGGAGCCGTTCTCGGGGCAGATCGACGAGGGGCTGGTGGCGGCGCGGGCCGGGATGGCAAATGACCATATCCTCGGACCCATCGCCGATTTCGCGCTATTTGGCGAGGAGGTGCTGGCGGTCGGCTGGGGCGGGCAGGTGTGGCGACGTCAGGCTGGCGGCTGGCGGCCGGGCGACCTCGAATTCTTCGACCGCAAGATCGACGAGACGGCGCGCGAGGCGCTGTTCCAGAAGTTCATCAACGGCACCGCGACCGAGGCCGAGCAGGACGCCTATGTCCGTGCCGCGATCGATTCATACGGCAAGACGCCGTGGTCGCTGGCGGCGCTGGCGCCCGGCGATGCCTATGCCTGCGGCGACGAGGGGTTGCTGGTGCATTTCGATGGCGCCCGCGCCACGCGGATCGACACGCACGGCGAGACGCGGCTGGCGCGCGCCGCCGTCGGCCCGGATGGGCGGATCTGGGTTTGCGGCGAGGATGCGACGGTGCTCGTCGGCACGGCGAGCGACGGGTTCGTTCGTCAGGTGTTGCCGCTCGGCGATTTCGACTTCACCCGGATCACCGCCTTCGGCAAGTGGATCTGCCTCATCGATCATCCCGACCGGGTGCTGTTGCTGGAGGGGCGGACGCTGGTGGAGTTGCGTCCGCCGTTCGATCCGCCGCCGAAGGAGATCCACACGATCACCGTCGTCGACGGCATTTTGTGGATCGTCTCACACAAGGACATCCTGCGTTTCGACGGGGCGCAGTGGCGGCGGCTGCCGTTTCCGCCGGCGGTCGGCGAGTAGGCGACGGGGCGGATCGGGGAGCGGGTCATGGACATCAACGCCGACGATCTCGTCGATCGCGTCAATTGCTATCGCATGGGGGCGTGGTTCGAGGCGTTTCTCGGCTGGGCGGGGGCCGACTGGCCCGAGGCTGCCGATGCGGACGGCATCTGGCGGCTGGCGGCGGCGCGTCGCGACCTCGAATTGTGGCTCGTCCGCGAGAGGGGCTTTGCCGCCGGGGATGCCGACGGCTGGCGGCTCGACCGGCTGTTTTTCGGTTCCCGCGCCAGCCTGCCGCGCGGCCTTGCCGTGGCGGGGGAAACGCCGGAGCGGGCGCGCGACAAGCTTTCCGCCGACACGGTCAGCGGGCCGGCGGTCGAGCCGGGACAGGGCGGGCGGCGGATTTCGCATTTCCTCGCGGACGGGCTGGTGATCGAACTCACCTTCGGCCCGCACGACCAGGGACTGTCCCGCATCCTCGTCGCCCGCCTCGGCGCGCCGATCGACCGGCGCGGGGGGTGAGGCGCGGGGAGTGGAAAGCAGGCTCACGCCGTGCCGATCACGAACCACACGGCGATGACCAGCAGCGCGAGGGCGAAGCCGGCGCGGATGCGGCGGCGGCGGGCGTCGTTGGTGAGCGTGCCGAAGAGGCGGGCGGCGGCGAGGACGACGCCGAGATGGACCGCCGTGGCGATGGCGACATAGACGATGCTCAGCACCACCGCCTCGATGACGCGGCCGGAGCCGTCGAGACCGAGGAACCGCGGCAGAACGGCGACGTAGAACAGTGCGGACTTGGGATTGAGCAGATTGGTGATGAGGCCGCGGCGGAAATAGACGCCGAAGCGGACGCCGCGCAGGCCGTCGGCGTCTTCCTCCTCGCCGCGCCAGGTGTCCCAGGCGAGATAGACGAGATAGGCGGCGCCGGCGAAACGCAGCACCTGAAAAAGCGCCGGAATCTGGTCGATCAGCGCGGCGACGCCAAGGGCGGCGGCGATGCCGACGATGGCGAGCCCCAGCGCGATGCCGGCGACGGCGGCGATGCCGGCGCGGCGACCCTCGGTGAGGGTGAGACCGGCGAGCCAGGCCATGTTGGGGCCCGGCGTCAGCTCGATCACCAGCGCCGTCAGCGCGAAGGAGCCGAGGAGCGTCGGGATCAATGGGCTTCGTCCCAGTTGCCGGCGGCGCGGGCATCGACCTTCAGCGGCACGGCCATGGCGACAGCCGGGGCGGCGGCGGTTTCCATGACGTGGCGGACGACCGGCAGGGTCGCCTCGACCTCGGCCTCCGGGACCTCGAAGATCAGTTCGTCGTGGACCTGCAGCAGCATTTGCGCCTGAAGGCCGGCGCGGTCGAGCGCCGGTTCCATGCGGATCATGGCGCGGCGGATGATGTCGGCGGCCGAGCCCTGGATCGGGGCATTGATGGCGGCGCGCTCGAAGAAGGCGCGCATGGCGGCGTTCTTGGTGTCGATCTCCGGGTAGTGCGCCTTGCGGCCGAACAGGGTGGAGACGAAGCCGTCGGTCTTGACGGCCTTCTTGGTGGTTTCCATGTAGTCGCGAATGCCGGGAAAGCGCTCGAAGTATTTCTTGATGTAGGCGCTGGCCTCCTCGCGCGGGATGCCGAGCTGGTTGGCGAGGCCGAAGGCCGAAATGCCGTAGATGATGCCGAAGTTGATCGCCTTGGCGCGGCGGCGGACGTCGGAGGGCATGCCGGCGACCGGCACGCCGAACATTTCCGAGGCGGTCATGGCGTGGATGTCGATGCCGTCGGCGAAGGCCTGACGCAGCTGCGGGATGTCGGCCATGTGGGCGAGCACGCGCAGCTCGATCTGGGAGTAGTCGGCGGAGATCAGCTTGTGGCCGGGGGTGGCGACGAAGGCGGTGCGGATCTTGCGGCCTTCCTCGGTGCGCACGGGGATGTTCTGGATGTTCGGATCGGTCGAGGACAGCCGCCCGGTGGTGGTCGAGGCCATGGCGAACGAGGTGTGCACCCGGCCGGTGCGCGGGTTGACGAAGCTCGGCAGCGCGTCGGTATAGGTCGACTTCAGCTTGGCGAGCTGGCGCCAGTCGAGAATGCGCGCCGGCAGGACATGGCCCTGGGTGGCCAGTTCGTCGAGAACGTCGGCGCCGGTGGCCCAGGCGCCGGTGGCGGTCTTCTTGGCGCCGGGCAGGCCCATCTTGCCGAAGAGGATGTCGCCGAGCTGCTTCGGACTGCCGAGGTTGAACTTCTCGCCGGCGAGTTCGTGGATCTCGGCTTCCATGCCGGCCATGCGCTGAGCGAAGTCGCCGGAAAGGCGCGACAGGATCTGCCGGTCGATGGCGATGCCGCGCGCCTCCATGCGCGTCAGCACCGGCATCAGCGGCCGCTCCAGCGTCTCGTAGACGGTCGACATCCGTTCCGCCGTCAGGCGCGGCTTCAGCATCAGCCACAGCCGCAGCGTCACGTCGGCGTCCTCGGCGGCATAGGCGGTGGCCTTGTCGATGGCGACGCGATCGAAGGTGACGGCGCCCTTGCCGGAGCCGGCGACGTCCTTGTAGGCGATCGGTTCGTGGCCGAGCCAGCGCTTCGACAGCTCGTCCATGCCGTGGCCGTTGCGGCCGGCGTCGAGGGCGTAGCTCATCAGCATGGTGTCGTCGAACGGGCGGATGTCGACGCCGTAGCGGGCGAGCAGCAGCGCGTCGTATTTGAGGTTCTGGCCGATCTTCAGCACGCCCTCGGCGGCCAGCAGCGGCTTCAGCCGCTCAAGCGCGGCGGCGAGCGGGATCTGGTCGGGGACGAGGCCGGAATCGAACAGGCCCTCGCCGGTCTTGTGTCCCAGCGGCACATAGCAGGCGCGGCCCGGGGCGATCGCCAGCGAGAAGCCGACCAACTCGGCCTGCATGGCGTCGAGCGAGGTGGTTTCGGTATCGAAGGCGACGAAGCCGGTCTCGAAGGCGCCGCTGATCCAGGCATCGAGCGCGTCGAGCGAGCGGACGCATTCGTAGCTCGATGGATCGATCGTGCCGGCGCTGGCGGCGGCAGCGGCGATGGCGGCCTCGGCGCGGGCCTTGGGGGTGCCGACGAGGCCGGTGGAGAACTGGCTGCCAGTGTCTGGGGCAGCGGTCGCCTTGGCGTCGGCGGCAGTCGTTGCCGGCTGGTCGGACGCCGCCGGTTCGGCATCGGCGTCCTCGCCCCAGCGGCCGGGGCCGCGGGCAAACCGGGGGTCGGGCTCGATGGCGCCGACGTCGATGCCGGCGACCTCGGCGATGCGGCGGGTGATGGTGGTGAACTCGAGCGCCTTGAGGAAGGCGATCGCCGCCTTGCCGTCGAGCGGCGGCAGGGCGAGATCGTCGAGCGGCACCAGGGTCGGCACGTCGTCGACGAGCTTGACGAGCTGGCGCGACAGCCGGACCTTGTCGGCAATCTCGGGATTGGTCAGGGTCTCGCGGCGCTTGGGCTGCTTGATCTCGCCGGCGCGGATCAGCAGGGTTTCGAGATCGCCATAGTCGTTGATCAGTTGCGCGGCGGTCTTGATGCCGATGCCGGGGGCGCCGGGGACGTTGTCGGTGGAATCGCCGGCGAGCGACTGGACGTCGACGACGCGCTCGGGCGGCACGCCGAAATACTCGATCACCTCGTCGCGGCCGATCGAGCGCTCGGCGCGGAACGAGCCCTTCTTCTGGTCGCCGGAGGCCGGGTCGTACATGGCGATGCCGGGGCGGATCAGCTGCATCAGATCCTTGTCGGCGGAAATGATCAGCACCTCGGCGCCGCGTTCCACCGCCTCGCGGGCATAGGTGGCGATCAGGTCGTCGGCCTCGTACTTGACCTGCTCGACCGGCAACAGTCCGAACGAGCGCACGGTCTCGCGCATCAGCGGGAATTGCGGGATCAGCTCCGGCGGCGGCTCGGAGCGGTTGGCCTTGTAGGCCGGATAGAGCGCCTTGCGGAACGAGCCCTCGGACTTGTCGAAGATGATGCCGAGGTGGGTCGGCTTCTGGCCGAGGGCGCCGTCCTGGGCAAACTGCAGCATCTTGGTGGCGAAGATGCGCAGCGCGCCGGTCGGCAGGCCGTCCGAGCGGAAATTGTACTTCCGATCCTGGTTCATCGACTGGAAGAACGCCCGGAACACGAAGTTCGAGGCATCGACGAGGAACACGCGGTCACCGGGACCGACCGGACGGGGCGAGGCAGATTGGGTCATGGGGCGACCTTGCCACGCGCCGCCGGACGAGGGAAGCCACCGGCGTGCCTCGTCCACGGGCTTCGGTCATTCGGCCGGGCAATGGGGGGCGCGCAGCACCGGCGGATTGGCCTCGGCGACGTCGGCGACCGGCGGCAGGTTCAGTGCCTCGCGGCGGCGACGGTCGATCTCGCCGAGGTCCATGATGGTGACGAAGGCCGGGCGCTCGAACAGGAAGCGGCCATGACCGAAGCGGTTGATGACGTAGAGCAGTCCGAGCGGCCACAGCACGCCGCCGATGGTGACGAGCGCCGAGATGGTGCCGATGTCGGTGAGGCTGTCCTGCCACAGCAGCGTGCTGCGCAGGGCGACCATAGGCAGGAAGAACGAGAGGAAGATCACGATGGAGTTTTCACCGCAGTAGCTGACGAAGCGGCTGAACGGCAGATCACTGAGGAAGACGGCGACGGCGACGACGGCGAGGGCGCCGATCAGGCCGAGGGGCAGGCTGACGATGGTCAGATGCGACCAGCCGAGCTCGACCAGGGCGCCATTGGCGATCGCCCAGGCGAGGAGCAAGGCGAGGCTTGCCGGCTTGTGGGCGCGGACCCGGTCGGCGAAGCGGAAGATCGCCGGGGCGCCAAGCCAGCCGGCGACGAAGAACACCAGCCGATTGGCGAACTCGCCGATCAGCACGGCGGCGTCCTCGCCGAGGGCAAGGGCGGCGTCATAAAGGCGATCGTGGCCGAGGTGCAGGGCGGCGGCGATGGCGAACAGCAGCCACGGGGCGCGGGCAAACAGCTTGGCGACGACGAAGAACAGCGCCAGCACGTAGAGGAACCACAGGATGCCGATCGGGGCGATGGCCAGGGTATAGAGGTACTCGCAGGCGATCTTCGACAGCGGCTCGCCGACAAGGCCGGGGCCGGACTTCAGCGCGAACTGGATGGTGTTCCACAGCACATAGAAATAGCCGAAATGGACGAGCTTGCGGTCGAGATAGAACCGCCAGTCGCGACCGATCACGGCGCTCATGAACAGGCCGGACAGCAGGAAGAAGTCGGGCATGCGGAAGGGTTGCGCCCAGGCGACCACTGCGCCGAGCCAGCCTTGCGTCTCGGCCGCCTTTTCGACGCCGAGCGTGGAATGCATCATCACCACCATGATGATGCAAAGGCCCTTGGCATGGTCGACCCAGTCGACCCTCGTGGACTTCGCGCGCATCTGAGCATCCTTCACACGGCCGGGAAAGCCCGCCGGTGTCCGGTCCCGATTACGGTTCGGCGCCGGGCGGTTGCCCGTGGCCATGAAGTCCTCACCCTTGAATTCCGTCCCGCCCCAGATATGCGGCAATTGCCTCAAATTGTCATTAAGCCGGGACCCTGCTCACGGGCTCGTGAGCGGGGTTCCGGGCTTTGGCGTAAACGGGAGGTTAACGACGGGGGCTTGCCGGGGCGAGCGTTAAGGTTTGCGCGGATTTTCGCCGAATTCAGCGCTGGCGCGGCACCCAGCGGGTCAACAGGCCGGCATTGGAAACGACCGTCACCGACGACATCGCCATGGCGAGGCCGGCGAAGGCCGGCGACAGCAGGCCGAAGGCAGCAAGCGGGATGCCGACGACATTGTAGGCGAAGGCCCAGAACAAGTTCTGGCGGATCTTGCGGACGGTGGCGCGGGAAATCTCCAGGGCCGCCGGCACCAGGCGCGGGTCGGGGCGCATCAGGGTGACCATGGCGGTTTCGATGGCGACGTCGGCGCCGGTGCCGATGGCGATGCCGACATCGGCGGCGGCGAGCGCCGGGGCGTCGTTGACGCCGTCGCCGACCATGGCGACCTTGCGGCCGTCGGCGCGCAGGCGCGCCACTTCCGCCGCCTTGCCGTCGGGGCGGACCTCGGCGCGGAAGTCCTCCATGCCGAGGCGGGCGGCAACGGCGGTGGCGACGGCGACGGAATCGCCGGTCAGCAGGCGGCAGCGAATGCCGGCCGCGGCGAGGGCGCGCAGGGCCTCGGCGGATTCCGGCCGGATCGGATCGGCGAGGGCGATGAGGCCGAGCACCTCGCGGTCGCGGGCGACGGCGACGACGGTCTTCGCCTCGGCCTCGAGGCGGGACTTCTCGCGCTCGAACAGCTTGGTGTCGATGCCGAGTTCGGTCATCAGGGCGGCATTGCCGATGGCGATCGTGCGGCCGTCGACGCTGGCGGCGATGCCGCGCCCGGTGAAGGAGCGAAAGCCGCCGGCCGGCAGCAGCGTCAGATCGGCCGAGCGGGCGGCGGCGACCATGGCGCGGGCGAGGGGATGCTCGCTCGACACCTGGGCGCTGGCGGCGAGCCGCAGGATGTCGTCGCCGGCGACGCCGAGGCCGAAGATGTCGGTGACCGCCGGCTTGCCCTCGGTCAGGGTGCCGGTCTTGTCGAAGACGACGGTGTCGACGCCGACGGCGCGCTCCAGCGCCTCGATGTCGCGGATGAGAATGCCGGCGCGGGCGGCGGCGCCGGTGCCGGCGACGAGGGCGGTGGGGGTGGCGAGGCCGAGGGCGCAGGGGCAGGCGATCACCAGCACCGAGACGGCGGCGATCAGGGCGATCTCCCAGTCGTGGCCGGTCCACAGCCAGCCGCCGAAGGTGACGACGGCAATGGCGACGATGATCGGGACGAAGACGGCGGCGATGCGGTCGACGAGGCGCTGCACCGGCGCCTTGGCGACCTGGGCGGTCTCGACCAGGCGGACGATGCGGGCGAGCATGGTGTCCTCGCCGAGGGCGCCGACGGCGATGGTCAGGGCGCCCTCGCCGTTGATGGTTCCGGCGACGACCTGGTCGCCGGCGGATCGGGCCACCGGCAGGCTCTCGCCGGTCACCAGGCTCTCGTCGAGTTCGCTGTCGCCCTCGACGATGCGGCCGTCGACCGGCACGCGTTCGCCGGGGCGGACGAGCACGCGGTCGCCAAGCCGCAGGGCTTCCACCGGCACGGCTTCAGGACCGGCGGGGCCGAGGCGGTTGGCGCTGTCGGGGCGCAGGGCGGCGAGCTTGGTCAGGGCCGACGCGGCATTGCGCTTGGCGCGGCTTTCCAGCAACTTGCCGAGCAGCACCAGGGTGATGACGACGGCGGCGCCCTCGAAATAGAGCGAGCCGTGCAGATGGTCGCCATGGGCCAGCACCAGCCAGGTCGACAGGCCGTAAGCGGTGCTGGTGCCGAGGGCGACCAGCACATCCATGTTGGCGGCGCCGCCGCGCAGGGCCTTCCAGGCGCCGTGATAGAAGCGGGCGCCGGCGACGAACTGAACCGGGGTGGCGAGCGCCAGCTGCAGCCAAGGCGTCAGCCAGGCGGGATGCTCGCCCCACAGCATCGGCACCATGGCGACGAGGAACGGCAGGGTCAGCACGGCGCTGGCGACGAAGATGACGAAGGTGCGGCGTTCCTCGGCGCGGCGCGCGGCGGCGGCCTCATCGGCGGCGAGGCGGCGGGCGCGGGCATCGGCGGCGCGCGGGCGGGCGCCGAAGCCGGCGGCCTCGATCGCCTCGACGATCCGCGCCGATGAAAGCCCGGGCGCGACGATCTCGGCGCGTTCCAGCGCCAGATTGACATTGGCGGTCTCGACGCCCGGCAGTTTCTTCACCACCCGCTCGATGCGGCTGGCGCAGGCGGCGCAGGTCATGCCGGTGACGTCGAGCGTGATCGGCAGGGCCTCGGTGGAGGCAGGGCGGATTGGGGCTGTCATTTATCTGGAAGCCGCGTTGAACAACGAGGTCGCTAATATAGGCGGGTTTGGCGGGCGCGACATCGGGGCCGGCCCGCATCCGGCGATCACGATCTCGGGTGCGGGGCTCGGGTGCGGGGCGCGCGGGTGTGGGGCGCTTGTCGCGGGTCGGGGACGCGGCGGCGTCAGCCGGCGGCGCGGGCGGCGAGGAGCCGGGCGCCCATGCGCTCGCGCAGTTCGTCGCCGAAGGCCTGGAACAGCCGGGCGGAGACGCTGTCGGTCTTGACCCAATATTCCGGATGCCACTGGACGCCGACGGCGAAGGCCTTGGCGCCCTCGACCCGCACCGCCTCGATGGTGCCGTCGGGGGCGACGCCTTCGACCGTCAATCCCGGCGCCAGACGGGCGATGCCCTGGCGGTGCAGCGAGTTCACGTCGATCTTGTCGGCGTCCATGATGCGGCCGAGGCAAGATCCGGTCTCGATGATCACCTGGTGCCGGATGCGGAAGCGTTCCTTCTGGTCGTCATGCACCGGGGCGCGGTGGTCCATGCGGCCGTCGATGTCCTGGATCTCGGTGGCGAGTGTGCCGCCGAGGGCGACGTTCAGTTCCTGGAAGCCACGGCAGATGGCGAGCAGCGGAATGCCGCGCTCGATGGCGCGACGGATCAGCGGCAGGGTGGTGGCGTCGCGGGCGTGGTCGTAGGGCTCATGCGCCGTCGACGGCGTGACGCCATAGATCTCGGGATAGACGTTGGAGCGCGAGCCGGTGAGCATCACGCCGTCGACGCGGTCGAGGGCGCCGTCGATATCGAGCTGATCGCCGAAGGCCGGCAGGATCAGCGGCGTGGCGCCGGCGCCGGCAATGGCGGCCTCGAGATACTGATTGGCGACGCTATGCCAGCGATAATTCTCGAATTCCTTCAGGTCGGCGGGAACGAGAACGAACGGCTTCGCCATGATCAGCTCCGAAAAGGGATGTGTCTTGCGTGGAATACAGGCAGAGCGGCCCGGGCGGAACCCCCGGCAATGCACATCTGTGATCACAAATACCATTGTTTCGGCATGGCTTCCGGAACGGGGGTGTGGACCTCGCCGCGTTCGAACCAGCCGGTGAGGTTGTCGATCACCAATTGACCCATGGCATTGCGGGTGAATTGCGAGGCGGAGGCGACGTGTGGCAGCAGCGTCACCCGGTCGTGGGCGATCAGCGCCGCCGGCACGCGCGGTTCGTCGGCGAACACATCGAGGCCGGCGGACAGGATCGTGCCGGCATCGAGCGCACTGATCAGCGCCGCCTCGTCGACGACGGAGCCACGGCCGACATTGATGAGAATGCCGTTGGGGCCGAGGGCGGCGAGCACATCGGCGTCGATCAGGTGGCGGGTGGCGGCGCCGCCCGGCGTCACCACCATCAGGATGTCGACGGCCTTGGCGAGTTCGACGAGGCTGGCGCAATAGCGATAGCCTACATCGGCGAGGCGATTGCGGTTGTGATAGGCGACCGGCATGCCGAATGCCTCGACGCGGCGGGCGATCGCCTTGCCGATGCGGCCGAGGCCGACAATGCCAACGCCGCGATCACGAAGCGAGGCGCGGGTGAGCGGAAAGGGCGCGTCCGGCCATTTGCCGGCGCGCAGGTGGCGCTCGGCCGCCCCGAGTTCGCGCACGGTCATGATCATCAGGCCGAGAGCGGTGTCGGCGACCTCCTCGGTCAGCACGTCGGGGGTGTTGGTGACGACGATGCCCCGGGTCCCGGCATGGACGGCATCGACATTGTCATAGCCGACGCCGAAATTGGCGATGATCTCCAGCGTCGGGCATCGGTCGATCAGGGCCTTGTCGACCGGCGACGTCGGGCCGCTGACGAGGCCGCAGATGCGCGGGCCGGCGGCGGCGAGGAACGCGGCCGGATCGGCCTGATCGACCAGCCGGTGCAGGGTGAAGCGGCGCTCGAGGGTCTCGCCGACCATCGGCAACATGCGCCCCACCATCAGGAGTTCGATTGCTTTCAGTTCCGGCATCGGCCCGCCCGCCCGTCAGTCAGTCAGTCTTGTGGATCGGCGGCGCCGTCGCCCTGCCCGCGACCGTGCCGCCCGCAACGACAAACCCTCGCAACCGGCAGTCGCGAGGGTTCGGCTTATACGATGCCATGAGGAGAGCGGATCACTCTCTGCCCGGCGGGCAGCTCGTCTCGCGGATGCGCAACTCGGTCGGCACCAGATGCCGGCGCTCGGCCGGTTCGTGGCCGTCGATGCGCGCCAGCAGCGTCTCGACCGCGAGGCGGCCGACTTCCTGCTGGCCGTTCCACACCGAGGTGAGCGCCGGCGACCAGGCCGAGCATTCGTCGATGTCGTCATAGCCGGTCATGGCGATGTCGCGGCCCGGCTCGACGCCGGCGCGCTTGAACTCGGTCATCATGCCGAGGGCGACCAGGTCGTTGAAGCAGACGACGGCGGTCGGCTTCCTCGGCGAGGCCATCACCGCTTCCGCCGCCTTGCGGCCGTGGATGCGGGTGGTGTGGCCGGCGAAGATCAGGCCTTCGTCGATGGCGATGCCGGCGGTCGCAAGGGCGCTCTCGTAGCCGGCGCGGCGCTCGCCGCCGGCGAAGGAGCCGTCGCGGCCGCCGATATAGGCGATGCGCTTGTGGCCGAGCGAGATCAGGTGGCTGGTCGCCTTGGCGATGCCGCCGAGGTCGTCGCCGCGAACGCTGGGGGATTCCTCAAGGCCGGGGATCTCGCGCGCCGCCAGCACGGCCGGCAGGCCGGCGCGTTCCAGGCGTTCGACGTCGCGGGCCTGGGTGCCGGTGGCCGGACACAGGATGACGCCATCGGCGCGATACTGCAGCAGGGTTTCGAGGAAGGTCTTCTGCCGGGCCGGATCGTCGCCGTGATTGCACAGGAGGACGGTCTGGTTGCTCTTGCCGAGCTCGACCTCAAGCGCCGACACCAGCTCGGCGAAGTACGGGTTCAGGATGTCGTGAACCACGAGGCCGATGATGTTGGTGCGGGCGGTGCGCAGCGAGGCGGCCGAGCGATTGTAGATGTAACCCAGTTCCTCGGCGACCTGCTGGACCTTCTTCTTGGTCTCCTCGGCCACCAGCGGGCTCGATCGCAGCGCCAGCGACACCGTCGCCGTCGACAGTCCGAGTTGCTCGGCGATCATGGAAAGGGTGAGCCGTCTCACCGGTCGTCGCGCGATGCCTTCCAAGTCGTCCCCCAAAAGTGCTTTTTGCCACCGGTTTGCATCGGATGCGAAACATGTGGACATGTCATGGAAACATTCCCGGCGCGCTTCTCCGCAAAGCGCTGCCCGGGTCAGGAGCGGCGGGATTTTGACCGGTTCGCATTTTTAAAAAAGCCGTTTAAACGCGTATTCCATCCTGCACATTGCCGACTATCGCTTTCCTACAACACGTTCGCGATAAAGCAGGTAGAGGCCGCTGGCGACGACGATTCCGGCGCCGGCGAGGGTCCAGGCGCTCGGCAGGTCGCCGAAGACCAGGTAGCCGGCAAGCGTCATCCACAGCAGCTGCGCATAGGTCCAGGGGGCGAGAATCGCCGCCGGGGCGCGTTCGTGGGCGCGGATGAGGAACCAGTGTCCACTGGAGCCGAGCAGGCCGGTCGCCAGAACCAGCCCCCAGTGGAGCCATGTCGGCGGGGTCTGCCAGACGAAGGGCAAGAGCGGGGCAAGGACGAGGCTCGGAACGGCGGCGGAGATCAGCAACATCGAGCCGGGCGAATCGATGCCGGAGAGCTTGCGCGTCAGCAGCGCATAGCCGGCATAGCAGGCGGCGTTGGCGAAGGCGGCGATCATGAAGGGGTTGAAGGCGCCGGCGCCGGGGCGCAGCACCAGCAGCACGCCGGCAAAGCCGACGAGGATCGCGGCCCAGCGACGCGGGCCGATCCATTCGCCCAGCATCGGGCCGGCGGCGGCGGCGATGATCAGCGGCGCGGAAAAGCTGACCGTCATGGTCTCGGCGAGCTGCATGTGTTGCAAGGCAAGGAAGTTGCTGGCCGTCGAGCCGCACAACAGCATGCCGCGCAGGATCTGCAATCCCGGCCGGCGCGTCCGCCAGGCCTGCGGATGGTGCCAGGGATTGAGCACAAGCGCCGCCAGCAGGAAATGACCAAGGTAGCGGATCGAGACGATCATCAGGACCGGCAGCGCCTGTCCGAGCCATTTGGCCGAGGTATCGAGCGTGGTGAACAGGACCAGCGTGATCATCATCAGGCCGATGCCGGCCAGTCGATCGCGCCGCTGCGTTTCGGTTACGGCGGAATCGATGTCGCCGGCCGGCGTCGGTTGAACCATGGGAAGGCGATCTTTCTGGCGGCGGCTCGGGGTGGCGCGAGGCGGGTGTGGCCGAGGGTGTCGGTCTATGATGTCGGTCGATGGGGGCAATGAGGCCTGTCCTTGCTCGTGTAACCTATCCGCGCCGAGCCGGTCAGGTCCGCCGGCGCGCGGGCGTTGGCCGTTTCGCGCATGGGTGCCGGCGATCCGATCGGTTCAGGCCGGGGTGAGCCTTGCGCCGGGCTGGGGCGGCGTGGTCGTATCGGCGGGCTCTTTTCTCCAGCCTTGGAAACACCGATGTCGTCCAGCTTTGTTCGTGCCATCGGCCCGGCGGTCTCGATCGTCCTGCCGCGCCCCCGTCCGCAACCGGTCACGCTGGAAGGCGCCCATGTGCGGCTGGAGCCGCTGGTGCCGGCGCTGCATGGCGAGGATCTGATCGCCGCCTTTGCCGAGGATCATGCCGGGATGATGTGGGACTACCTGTTCCAGGGGCCGTTCCCGACGGCGGAGGCGACGATGCAGTGGCTGGAGGCGATCGCCGACAAGCCGGATCCGCTGTTCTTCACCGTGATCCCGAAGGCGACCGGCAAGCCGGCCGGGGTGATGAGCCTGATGCGGATCGACCCGGCGCATGGGGTGATCGAGGTCGGCGGCATCACGCTGGCGCCGGTGGTGCAGCGCTCGCCGGCGACGACCGAAGCGGAATATCTGCTGATGCGGTACGCGTTCGAGGATCTCGGCTATCGGCGCTACGAATGGAAGTGCAACGCACTCAACGCACCGTCGCGGGTCGCGGCCTATCGGCTCGGCTTTTCCTTCGAGGGCATCTTCCGCCAGCATATGGTGGTGAAGGGGCACAATCGCGACACGGCGTGGTTCGCGATCATGGATCATCAGTGGCCGGCGGCGAAGGCGGCGTTCGAGACCTGGCTGGCGGCGGAGAATTTCGGCGCCGACGGATCGCAGGTGGCGTCGCTGTCGCAATTGATGGCGGCGGCGTTGCCGGGGCGGCCGAGCGGCGCGGGCGAGATGTGAGCGCCTGTGCGCAGCCGGCGTCGCGGACGACGCCGGCGGTTGATCGGGTCCGCCGTGCCGCCGTCGTCGGCGACGGCACAGCGAGGGATCATTCGTCGCCCATGGCGATGAGGCTGGCATTGCCGCCGGCGGCGGCGGTGTTGGTGGAGATCGTCTGTTCGATGACGAAGCGCAGCAGGTAGTCGGGACCGCCGGCCTTGGGGCCGGTGCCGGAGAGGCCGGAGCCGCCGAAGGGCTGCACGCCGACGACGGCGCCGATCATGTTGCGGTTGACGTAGACATTGCCGGTCGACAACCGGTCGCAGACCTTGGCGATGGTGGCGTCGATGCGCGAATGGACGCCAAGGGTGAGGCCGAAGCCGGTCGAGGCGATGCCGTCGAGGACCTTGTCGAGATCGGCGGCCTTCCAGGTGACGACGTGCAGCACCGGGCCGAACACTTCCTCGGTCAGGCTTTCGGCGCGGTCGAGCTTCAGGATTGTCGGGGCAACCCAGGTGCCGGCGGCAAGCGGGCCATCGGGGATGGCGCCGCGATAGACCAGCTTGTGGCGGCGGGCCATGGCGTCGACATGGGTGTCGAGCCGGGCCTTGGCCTCGGCGTCGATGACCGGGCCGACATCGGTGGTCGGGTCGCGCGGGTCGCCGAGGCGCAGTTCGCGGGCGGCGCCGGCGATCATGTCGAGCATGCGGTCGGCGATATCCTCCTGCAGATAGAGCAGGCGCAGCGCCGAGCAGCGCTGCCCGGCGGAGCGGAAGGCCGACATGACGACGTCGTCGGTCACCTGTTCCGGCAGGGCGGTGGCGTCGACGATCATGGCGTTGATGCCGCCGGTCTCGGCGATGAGCGGCACGATCGGGCCGCGCTTGGCGGCGAGTGTGCGGTTGATGGCCCAGGCGGTGTCGGTGGAACCGGTGAAGACGACGCCGGCGATCTTCGCATGGGCGGTGAGGGCGGCGCCGACGGCGCCGTCGCCGGGGACGAAGTGCAGGGCGGCGAGCGGGATGCCGGCCTCATGCAGCAGCTTCACCGCCTCGAAGGCGATGAGGGGCGTCTGCTCGGCCGGCTTGGCGACGACGGTGTTGCCGGCGGCGAGGGCGGCGCTGATCTGGCCGATGAAGATGGCGAGCGGGAAGTTCCACGGCGAAATGGCGACGATGGCGCCGCGACCGCGATAGAGGAAACGGTTCTCCTCGCCGGTCGGGCCGGTGAGGATCTCGGGGCGGCCGAGCCGGGCGCGGGCCTCGGCAGCATAGAAGCGGCAGAAATCGACGGCCTCGCGCACTTCCGCCAGGCCGTCGGCGAGGGTCTTGCCGGCTTCCACCGACAACAGCGCCATCAGCCGTTCGCGGCGCGCTTCCATCAAGTCGGCGGCGGCCTCGAGGGCGCGGGCACGGGTCTCGACCGGGGTGCGCGACCATCTGGCGAAGCCGGCGACGGCGGCGGCGACGGCATCGGCGGCGATCTCGGGCGTTGCCTCGATCACGGCGCCGACGGCGGTGCGGCCGTCGCAGGGCGAGACGACCGGGCGGACGGCGCCCGACAAGGGCGTGCCGTCGACGATCGGGGTGGCGGTGACGGCCGGCAGCGACAGCTGGGCGATGCCGGCGATCAGCGCGTCGCGATCGGCGGTGAGGCCGAATTCAAGGCCGCGGGAATTGAGCCGGTGGGCGCCGTAGAGCTGGCGCGGCAGCGGGATCTTCGAGTGCGCCGGGCCGGTGCCGGTGGTGGCGAGCCATTCGCCCGGGCGCACCAGCAGGGTGCGGATCGGCGTTGCCGGATCGCCGACCTTGGCGACGAAGGAGGAATTGGCGCCGTTTTCCAGCAGGCGGCGGACGAGATAGGCGAGCAGGTCGCGGTGGCCGCCGACCGGGGCGTAGATGCGGCAGGGGTAGCCGTCGCGTTCGGTCACGGTCTGATACAGCGCCTCGCCCATGCCGTGCAGCCGCTGGAACTCGAAGCCGGCGTCCTGGGGCTTGCGCTCGGTGCCGGCGATTTCGATGATCTGGGCGACGGTCAGGGCGTTGTGGGTGGCGAATTGCGGATAGATCCGCTCGCGGTTGGCGAGCAGGCGGCGGGCGGCGGCGAGGTATGACAGGTCGGTGGCGGCCTTGCGGGTGAAGACCGGATAGCCGGCGAGGCCGCGCTCCTGGGTGCGCTTGACCTCGGTGTCCCAGTAGGCGCCCTTGACGAGGCGGACCATGAAGCGGCGATTGTGGGCGAGCGCCAGTTCGCCGAGCCAGCCGATGACGTCGCTGGCGCGCTTCTGATAGGCCTGAACCGCCAGCCCGAAGCCGTCCCAGCCGGCGAGCGAGCGGTCGGCGACGACCTGGGCCAGCACGTCGAGCGACAGTTCCAGCCGGTCGGCCTCCTCGGCATCGACGGTGAGGTTGAGGTCGAACGACTTGGCGCGGCGGGCGAGATCGACGAGCCTCGGCGCCAGCTCGCGGCGCACCCGCTCGGCATTGACGGCCTCGTAGCGCGGATGCAGGGCGGAGAGCTTGATCGAGATGCCGGGGCGGGCGGGCAGGGCCTTGTTGCCGGCGGCGCGGCCGATGGCGTCGATCGCCTTGGCATAGGACTGGAAATAGCGCTCGGCGTCGTCGGCGGTGCGGGCGCCCTCGCCGAGCATGTCGTAGGAATGCCGGTAGCCCTTGGCCTCGAGCGTGCGGGCGCGGCTGAGCGCGGCCTCGATGGTTTCGCCGAGGACGAACTGGTGGCCCATGATGCGCATGGCCTGACGGGCGGCGGTGCGCACCGCCGGAACGCCGAGGCGCTTGACGATGCCGCCGATGATGCCTTCCGGCGTCTCGCTCGGCTGGACCAGGCGGGCGGTGAGGCCGAGCGCCCAGCTCGACGCGCCGACCAGCCAGCCGTCGGAGCGGGTCTCGTGATTCTCGAAATGCGCCGCCGACAGCTTGTCCTCGATCAGCTTGTCGGTGGTTTCGGCATCGGGCACCCGCAGCAGCGCCTCGGCCAGCACCATCAAGGCCAGGCCTTCCTTGGTCGACAGGGAATATTCGCGCAGGAATTCCTCGACGCTGACGCCGCTGGTATTGGCACGGATATCCTCGATCAGCCGGGTGCCGGTGGCGTCGATGCGGGCCTCGGCGGTGGCGGTGAGGGCGGTCTCGCGCACGAAGCGGTCGACCAGCAGGCCATCATCGGCGGCGAAGGCGGCGCGGAACGGCGCGACGATCGTCGAGAGCGGGGTTTCGGCGAGGACGGCCATGGTGATATTCCCTAGCGGTTCGAGACGAGGCGGGATATGAGCGGGAGCGCCGCCTTGCCAATGGAGATGATCACATCATATCTTGAATTTGAGAGTGAATTTCACTAAAGATGGAATGGGACTCAGGCCACATTCAAATCGATTGACGAGATGAACAACGAAATCCACGGCATAGACCGGATCGACCGCCGCATCCTGGCGGTGCTGCAGGCGGACGGCCGCATCACCACGCTCGATCTCGCCGAACGGGTGGGGCTCTCGGCGACCGCCACCACCGAGCGGGTCAAGCGGCTGACGCGCGACGGCTTCATCCAGGGCTATTCGGCCCGGCTCGATCCGGGAAAGCTCGATCTCGGGCTGCTGGTGTTCGTCGAGGTGCTGCTCGACCGGACTTCGCCGGATGTGTTCGATTCGTTCGGGCGGGCGGTGGAGCGGGCGCCGGAAGTGCTGGAGTGCCACATGGTGGCGGGCGGGTTCGATTATCTGATCAAGTCGCGGGTCAAGGACATGACGGCCTATCGACGGTTTCTCGCCGATGTGATCCTGGCGCTGCCGGGGGTGCGGGAAACCCGCACCTATGCGGTGATGGAAGAGGTGAAGGCGACGACGGCGCTGCCGATCTGACTGGCCGGCGGATGCGGGACCCTCGAAGCGGCGGGGGCAAAAGCGAAGGGCCGATCCGTTGGTTCGGACCGGCCCCTGCCTGACGATCGCCTGATCGGGTCTTTGTCTGGTTCGCGGTCTGTTGTTGTTCTTGAGCGCGACCTTGCCCGTTTCCTCCCGGCGCCGTCACCCTCTTGGCGGGGTGCGTCGCCCATGCGACCGGTACTGCTCCTCCATCCGGACAATGCCCGCCGAACCGAACATGGCCGGTTCGACCAACGGGATCTGTCCTGCCAACCGAACGCATCCCGCCCATTTATCAGGGGCCGCCCATTGAGTTCGGGCTTGTGCGGATGCGGCCTCGATTGGGCCACCTTACGCCCGGCGGGGATGACCCACGCCCTTAAACGCATCACCTCGGCTCGATGACGGGCGCATCAAATGCCCGTCGCGGAACGGAGTCAAGGCAAAATAATCAAGAACCCGTATGGCGATAACCCGAATGCGGCCGGAGCCATGCGGGAATCCCCATGGCGCGACGGCGCGAAGCGGCTTACATACGGTGCGCGTAAGCTGCCTGCGCGGGGGACAGCCCTTCCCCTGCGGCAATTTCGCGCAAGTCCGAGAGACCCATGACCGACGCCCCGATGCGACCGCCGATGCCGCCCGTTCCGCCCGCCGTTCAGGGGGAACGCAAGACCCTGATCCTGACCGGCGCCAGCCGCGGCATCGGGCATGCGTCGGTGAAACGGTTTTCGGCGGCGGGCTGGCGGGTGATCACCTGCTCACGCCAGCCGTTTTCCGACAAGTGCCCGTGGCCGATGGGGCCGGAGGACCATATCCAGGTCGACCTCGCCGATCCGGTGAATGTCGGCATGGCGATTTCGGAGATGCGGCGGCGGCTGGAAGCGTCGGGATCGCGGCTGCATGCGCTCGTGAACAATGCCGGCATCAGTCCGAAGGACGCCAACGGCCAGCGGCTCAACTCGATGACGACGCCGATGGACGTCTGGCACAAGGTGTTCCACGTCAATTTCTACGCGCCGCTGTTGCTGGCGCGCGGCCTGTTCAAGGAACTGAAGGCGGCGGGCGGCTCGGTGGTCAATGTCTCGTCGATAGCCGGAACGCGGGTGCATCCGTTCGCCGGGACGGCCTATGCGACGTCGAAGGCGGCGCTGCTGAGCGCCACGCGCGAGATGGCGGCGGACTTCGGGCCGCACGGCATTCGCGTCAACGCGATCGCGCCCGGGGAGATCGATACCTCGATCCTGTCGCCGGGGACCGAGAAGATCGTCGAGACGATCCCGCTGCGCCGGCTGGGGCAGACGGCGGAGGTCGCCGACATGATCTTCTATCTGTGTTCGGAGCAGTCGTCCTACGTCACCGGCGCCGAAATTCACATCAACGGCGGCCAGCACGTCTGAGACGGGCGGATGGCGCGACCGGCGGCCTGCGCGCGACCTGTCGCATGCGCAGCATGTCGGAGATGCGCGGGTGCCGAAAATGCTCCACAATTGGCGCGCATGACGCAGACTGGTTTCGGCCGGTCCGGCGTCTGAAATCGCGATCGCCGCAAGGACCCGACATTGCAGCCAGCCGAACCCACCCTTGGCGATGACGCCGTGCCGTCGCGACCGGACGGCCGGTCGGTTGACGCGGTCGCGCCGCGCGACCGGGCGCGGGCGGCGTCGGAGCGACACAGCCGGCGGGTCAAGCTGTTCAAGTGGCTGCTGCCCTTGATCGGCGTCGGCGTGGCGCTGGTGATCTTCGCGATGATCGCGTTGGTGTCGTTCCTGCCCAACATCAAGGTGTCGTCGGCGCTGATCACCAAGGACGGGCTGACCATGGTCGAGCCGCGACTGTCGGGGCGGGCCAATTCCAAGACCTACGATGTGACGGCGGCGCGGGCGGTGCAGAACCTGAAGGACCCGAAGGTGGTCCGCTTCGTCGAGGTCGAGGGCCGCATCGAGATGGCGGCGCCGAACTGGGCGAAGCTCCTGGCGCGGGAAGGCGTCTATGACGCCAACACCGAGAAGCTGCGGCTGGAAAAGGGCGTCTCGATCGACACGACCGACGGCTACAAGATCCATCTCGACCATGCCAATGCCGACCTGCGCAACGGCATGCTTTCAACCGAGGGGCCGGTGGCGTTGACCGGGCCGAACCTGTCGATCGACGCGGTCGGGGCGGAAGTGCTGGACAATGGCGCGGTGCTGATCCTGAAAAGCGCGGTGCGGGTGACGATGATCCCGAAGAGCGCCAATCCGACGGCGAGCGAGGTCAACGCCGCGGCGCCGGCGACGACCCAGTCGATCAACGGCAGTCCGGGCAAGGGCAATTGAGGCAAGGGCAATCGAGGAACGAAGACGTGGCGAAATCCAGCATCGATCTCATGGCGCGGCACCGGTCGCTCGTCCTCTCCCTGGCGCTTGGCGGCGCGCTGGTGCTTGCCGGCCTGCCGGCATTGGCGCAATCGTCGTTCTCGACCTCGTTCAAGGATCTTGGCAGCGCCAACAACAAGCAGCCGATCCAGATCGAGGCCGACCGGGCGGAAGTGCGCGACAAGGAAAATCTGGTGATCTTCGCCGGCAACGTGCAGGTGCGCCAGGGCGAATCGACGCTGCGGGCGCAGCGGCTCAAGGTCTATTACGAGGGCAAGGCGATGCAGTCGGTGGCGGCGCAGACCGGCACATCGACGGGCGGAGCCGCCGCCGGCGGCAACCAGCAGATCCGCAAGCTGGAGGCCGAGGGCAAGGTGCTGATCGCCAACAAGGACCAGAACGCCACCGGCGACACCGGCGTGTTCGACATGCAGGCGCAGGTGGCGGTGCTGAGCGGCGGCGTTGTGCTCAACCAGGGTCAGAATGTCGGTCGCGGCAACCGCCTGACCGTCGACCTGAAGACCGGGCAGGCGAAGCTCGAGGGCGGCCGGGTGCAGTTCCTGCTGGTGCCGGGACAGGCGGGGCCGGCGGGCTCCGGCGCGGCAAAGCCGAACTGACGGGGGCGGCCCGGCGACCTGATCTCCGGGGTTCGAGGGGGCGCGATCGATCGCGCCGATCTCGACAGCCCGGCAAGGCGCCGGTATACAACGCGAGGCGGCGGGCCGGGCGAGCCGGTTCGTCCGGTCGTCCGCCGGGCCGCCAAGGGCCGGTAGTTGCGTTCACCTGTCTGCGTTCACCCTTTCGCGTTCACCCCCTGGGCAACGGGCGCCGTCGATCGGAGCTTCGAGCCGGAGTACCTGAGCCCCGTGTCGCCGAAGCCGCCCGCGCCCTCCTCCCGTCCGATCGGTGTCGACTGGAACGAGCCCGATGCCAAGCCGGTATCGTCGCCGGGACTGATCGGCCGAGCGATCGCGCGGCTGCGCGGCGAGGCCAAGGCCTCGGCGGCGAATGTCGATCCGGACGACGGTTATGTCGACGATTTCGATCCGGACCGGATTCCGGCCGACGGGCTGATCGTCCGCTCGATCGCCAAGACGTTCAAGCGCCGGCGGGTGGTCAAGGACGTCAGCCTGGAGGTGCATCGCGGCGAGGCGGTGGGGCTGCTGGGGCCGAACGGCGCCGGCAAGACCACGGTGTTCTACATGATCACCGGGCTCATTCGCCCCGATCACGGCCATATCGCGCTCGACGGTTTCGACATCACCCGGCTGCCGATGTATCGGCGGGCGCGGCTTGGTATCGGCTATCTGCCGCAGGAATCGTCGATCTTTCGCGGCCTGACGGTGGAGGAAAACATCCTCGCCGTGCTGGAAGTGACCGAGCCGGACCGGCGCAAGCGCAAGAGCGAGCTTGAATCGCTGCTGGAGGAATTCCGCATCGGCCACCTGCGCAAGTCGCCGTCGATCGCGCTGTCGGGCGGCGAGCGCCGGCGCTGCGAAATCGCCCGGGCGCTGGCGAGCCGACCGTCGTTCATCCTGCTCGACGAGCCGTTCGCCGGCATCGACCCGATCGCGGTCGGCGACATCCAGGTGCTGGTGAAGCACCTCACCCGGCGCGGACTCGGGGTGTTGATCACCGATCATAACGTTCGGGAAACGCTCGGATTGATCGACCGGGCCTATATCATCGCCTCCGGCGAAGTGCTGACCGAGGGCGTGCCCCGCGACATCGTCGCCAACCCGGACGTTCGGCGTCTTTACTTAGGTGAGCAATTCACTCTTTAAGCCGACGCGGTTACCCGTTAGAAAGTTCTGGCAGGCAAGTTTCGTTCCAAGTCGCGCGCCGTCGGGGTTTGACCAGATGGTTCGCGCTGGAAGGCTTGTCCGCTGGTGGACGGGTTCAACAGGTTCGGCATCGGGGAGGTTCATGGCGCTCACACCCAGGCTCGAGTTCAGGCAGACCCAATCGCTGGTGATGACGCCGCAGTTGATGCAGGCGATCAAGCTGCTGCAACTCTCGAACATGGATTTGGTCGCCTATGTCGACAACGAGCTCGAGCGCAATCCGCTGCTCGATCGCGACGAGGCCGACGACCGGCCGGTGGGCGACGGCGACGGGCCACTGATCGAGACCGGCGACGAGCGGGCGTCGATGGGGCCGAGCCTGGAGTCGGTCGAGGCGGCGTCCGAGCGCAGCTATGACGGCCCGGACGTGGACAGTCCCGGCGGCGACGGCGAGATGTCCAGCGGCGACTGGATGCAGTCGGATCTGGAAACCAATTCCGAATCGATGGCGGCGAAGCTCGACACCGACCTCGGCAACGTCTTCCAGGACGATCCGGGCACGCGCGGCGAGCACGATCCGTCGCAGATGACCGGCGGCGACACCTGGTCGCAATCGGCCGGCGGCGGCAGCGGCGGCGAGGATTACAATCTCGAGGCCTTCGTTGCCGCCGAGATCTCGCTGCACGATCACCTGGAACAGCAATTGGCGCTGGCGATCGCCGATCCGGCGCAGCGGCTGATCGCGCAATACCTGATCGACGCGGTGGACGAGGCGGGCTACCTGCGCATTGACCTGGCGTCGGTCGCCGACAAGCTCGGCTGCGACGTGGCGCTGGTCGAGGCGGTGCTGCGAACGCTGCAGGGCTTCGATCCGGCCGGGGTGTTTGCCCGGTCGCTGTCGGAGTGCCTCGAACTGCAACTGAAGGAGCGTGACCGGTTCGATCCGGCGATGCGGGCGCTGGTCGGCAATCTCGAACTGCTGGCACGACGGGATTTCGCCCAGTTGCGCAAGCTGTGCGGCGTCGACGACGAGGACATCGCCGACATGGTCGCCGAGATCCGGGCGCTCGACCCCAAGCCCGGCAATCGCTTCGGCTCGACGGTGGTGCAGCCGGTGGTGCCGGACGTGGTGGTGAAGCAGGCCGGCGACGGCAGCTGGACAGTGGAGCTCAACACCGAGACGCTGCCGAAGGTGCTGGTCAACCAGACCTACTACGCCAAGGTGGTGAAGACGGCCAAGGACCAGACCGAGAAGTCGTATCTGACCGATTGCCTGCAGACCGCCAACTGGCTGGTGAAGAGCCTCGACCAGCGGGCGAAGACCATCCTGAAGGTGGCGACGGAAATCGTGCGGCAGCAGGACCTGTTCCTGGCGCGCGGCGTCCAGTATCTGCGGCCGCTCAATCTGAAGATGATCGCCGACCAGATCGGCATGCATGAATCGACCGTCAGTCGCGTCACCTCGAACAAGTACATGGCGACGAGCCGGGGCATCTTCGAGTTCAAGTATTTCTTCACCTCGGCGATCCAGGCGGTCGAGGGCGGCGAGGCGCATTCGTCGGAAAGCGTGCGGCACAAGATCAAGGAACTGATCGACGCCGAGTCGATCGACGACATCCTGTCGGACGACACGCTGGTGAAGATGCTGAAGGACTCCGGCATGGACATCGCCCGCCGAACAGTGGCGAAATACCGCGAAAGCCTGAAGATCCCGTCGTCGGTGCAGCGCCGGCGCGAGAAGATGGCGATGAAGGCCGGGCACCCGGCGTAAGCGCGGAAGGCGCGATCTTTAATCGAATAAATTGCTTGATTGCGACATATCTTCGCCTGATCGCGACCTTTTGTTCTGCCTGGTCATTACCGCATCGGGGCGGTCATCATTGACAGGGGGGCGATGGGGTCCTATCGAATCGGAGGTGGGCGCAGCGTATTCGCGTCGGCATGCCCCGCTCCCGGGACATGTGGCAGGGCTCAACGCGGCGCGCACGTGATGGAAAGAGAACCGGCCCGGACAGGGCTGGCACGAGGGAGATCGGTATGCCGCTGCGCGTATCCGGAAAGAATGTCGACATTGGCGAAAGCCTGCGACAGCATGTGAACGACCGTGTGCGAGATGCACTCACCAAGTATTTCGATGGTGGGTATTCCGGCCATGTCGTCGTCGAAAAGGACGGTGGGCGTTTCCGAACCGAGACGACGCTGCACCTGGCCACCGGGATCACGCTGCAAGCCACCGGGGTCGCGCATGACCCGTATCCGAGCGTCGATACGGCGGTCGAGCACATCGAAAAGCGTTTGCGCCGCTACAAGCGCAAACTCAAGGATCATCACGGCACGCGCAATGCCGTCGGCGAGCCGCAGTTCGTCGAGAGCAGCTACAAGGTGCTCGAGGCGATCGACGACGAAGAGGAAGTGCCGGCCGATTTCCATCCGCTGGTGGTCGCCGAACAGACGACCAAGCTGAAGACGCTGAGCGTCGGCCAGGCGGTGATGGAGATGGACCTGCAGGACACCCATGTGCTGGTGTTCCGCCACGCCGGCCATGGCGGCATCAACGTCGTCTACCGGCGCAAGGATGGCAATATCGGCTGGGTCGACCCGGCGCTCGGCGCCGTCGGCACCGCCTGAGGCACAAGCGCACGGCCCCCCGGCGACCACGCCCGGGGGGCCGTTTCGCGACGCGGGGCGGGCGAGCGGTTTCGAGCCTCGTCGAGAGCGAAAAGCGGCCTGAAACCTGCTTTGCGTAAATTAAGATGTTGTATGTGGCCAGCCGCCGTTCTATCGCTTGCGCGTTTGAAGGGCTCTTTGCGGGGACGGTTTTCCTCGACACGCAACGACCGCGTCCCCTGCGGGCCTCGCGCCCCAACGGATTGATCCCATGGACTTGAGCGATCTCCTGAGCCTCGAAGCCGTCGTGCCGGCGCTGAAGGCTAACTCCAAAAAGCAGGTGCTGCAGGAACTGGCAGGTCGCGTCGCGGCTCAGATCGGTTTGCCGGAGCGCGAGATCTTCGACGTCCTGCAGCAGCGCGAGCGATTGGGTTCGACCGGCGTCGGCCATGGCGTGGCGATCCCGCATGGCAAGCTGGCGCGATTGCCGAAGTTGACCGGGCTGTTCGCGCGGCTGGAAAAGCCGGTGGATTTCGAGGCGATCGACGACCTGCCGGTGGATCTGGTGTTCATGCTGCTGGCGCCGGAAGGCGCGGGCGCGGATCACCTGAAGGCGCTGGCGCGGATCGCGCGGGTGCTCAGGGATTCCTCGATTGCCCAGAAATTGCGCGCCTCCACCGATCCGGTGGCGCTGTTCACGGTGCTGACCCAGCCGATCAGCTCGCACGCCGCCTGATCGCCGGATCAGGCCGGCACCACCGTGACCGTCACGTCCATGCCAAGATAGGCGTCGGTCATGCCGAGGAAGCTGCCGGACACCGGCACCGCCTGGCGGATATCGCGGACGACCGCGACCGGAATGAGGTTGAAGCCGCCAACGCCGCGATTGGTCGGATCGAAGGTGATCCAGCCGGCGCCGGGGACATAGACCTCGGCCCAGGCATGGGTCGAGCCAAAGTCCGTGGAGCCGCGCCAGGCCTGATCGGGATTGTACATGTAGCCCGAGACCAGGCGGGCGCCGAAGCCCAGGCTGCGGGCGGCCTCGACGAACAGCACGGCGAAGTCGCGGCATGATCCCCAGCCGCGATTGAGGGTGTGGATCGGCGACTGGGTGCCCTCGTCGTCGCGGGACTGATACCAGATGGCGGTGGCGACGCCGGCGCTGAGATCCTTCAGCAGCGACAGCGTGTCGGTCGGATTGCCGCCGACATAGCCGCGGGCCCAGCAGCGTAGCTGGTCGCCGTGATCGGCATATTGCAGCACGGTCAGGGCGGCGAGATCGGTCCATTCGTCGTCGGAATAGCGAAACGGGTAGCTCGAGGCTTCGGCGGCGATGTCGAAGACCGGCCAGGGCGAGGCGGCGAGTTCGACGGTGGCGTGGCTTTCGAACACCAGGGTATGGGCCAACTGCTGGAAATAGACGGTGGCGACGGCGTTGCCGAAGACGTCCTGCGCCCAGGTGAGCTGCGCCGCCGGCGAGGCGGTGACCTCGCTGGCGACCAAACGCAGCTCCCGGCTCTCGCGCGGGCGCAGCATCAGCCGATGCGGGCCGGGGCTGACCAGTTCGCGGTAGCGGTAGGTGGTGCGGTGGTAGATGTTCAGGGTCGTCAAGCGGACGGGCTCCATGTTTGTGGCCGCTGCGGGTCGCGGGGGCGAGGCAGGTGGCCGCGCCGCGATCGGATCGGGCGCCAGGTGCGGCTTTCTCGTCGCGACATGGCACTATATTGTTAAGGCGAGTTTATGTTTTTGCGGGTGTTTTGGCGATGTTTTCAATGCCGTTTAAATTATTTTGAAAAACAGACTTGTAATTCAGGCTCATAACGAGCATATTAGCAAAGTCGATGGACAGCCAGAAGACTTGGCTTTGCGCGAATTAAATTTTGCGTCGAACTAACAATCCTCTTGCCTGAAAACGCGATTTCGACGGCCCACGGCTTCCGTGGGAGAGCAAAACTGTGTCTATGAAAGGAGTTCCCATGAATACGGGAACGGTTAAGTGGTTCAACGCCCAAAAGGGCTTCGGTTTCATCCAGCCGGACAATGGCGGCGCCGATGCGTTCGTCCATATCAGCGCCGTTGAGCGTTGCGGCCTGGGCGAGCTGCGTGAAGGTCAGAAGATCGGGTTCGACCTGGTCGCCGATCGCCGCAGCGGCAAGATGTCCGCCGACAATCTCAAGGTTCTCGCCTGATTGGCTGCCGGCAGGGTCGGGCAACCGATCCGCTGGCGCCTTCCTTCTTCGTTCCCATCGATGCCGACCACGGATGTACTGGCGGTTCGATGCGGGGCAAGACAGACGAAGACCTGAGAACGGCCCGGTTCCCTTCCTGAAGGGAGCCGGTTACCGAACATGGCCTCGCACCTCGAACGGGTCGCGAGGCCTTTGTTTTTTATAGCTCTTTGATATTTAGATCTGACGGGAGACGAACATGGCCAAGGGACAGAAACGGTCGAACAAGGAAGTTCGCAAGCCGAAATCGGAAAAGCCGGCCGCCGCCGCCGCGCTGGCCTCGGCCGCGTTGATGGGCAAGGGACTGGTCGCGCAGATCAATGGTCCGAAGAAAAAGGGCTGACGGCCGGATCGCGACCGTCAGCGCAGAGATCGCGACGCGGCGCGGATCAGATGATGTCGGTGCCCTCGATGGTCAGGCCAAAGCCCTCGAGGCCGACATAACGACGTTCGCGGCTGGAGAGCAGGCGGATCGAGGTGACGCCGAGGTCCTTGAGGATCTGGGCGCCGAGGCCGATCTCGCGCCATTGCTCGGCACGGCTGGCGGCCGAGACGTGGGCCTCGGCCTGGGCGGCGGTGAGGTCCTGGGTCTTCAGCCCCTCGCGCGGCCGGGTGGACGTCTGGGCGACGCCGACGGAGCCCTCGCGCAGATAGACGATGATGCCGCGACCGGACTCGCCGAAGCGCTGGATCAGCTTTTCCATGGTGCGGTTGGCGCCGAAGACGTCGGAGACGACGGTTTCGAGGTGCAGGCGCACCGGCACGGCGCTGCCGTCGCGGATATCGCCCCAGACCACGGCAAGGTGATGCATGGCATCGTAGGGCGTGCGGTAGGTGACGGCGCGGGCGCGGCCGGCGGCGGTTTCGATGTCGAACTCGTCGATGCGCTCGACCAGCTTCTCGGTGCGCTGGCGCCAGGCGATCAGATCGGCGATCGACACCTGCTTCAACGAATGCCTTTCGGCGAAGGCGGAAATCTGGGCGCCCTTGGTGACCGAGCCGTCGTCGTTGACCATTTCGCAGATGACCGCGACCGGGGGCAAGCCGGCGAGCTTGCACAGGTCGACGGCGGCCTCGGTGTGGCCGGAACGCATGAGGACGCCGCCCTCGCGCGCCACCAGCGGGAACATGTGGCCGGGGCGGACGAAGTCGTCGGGGCCGACATTGCGGTTGGCCAGCGCCCGGGCGGTGTTGGTGCGCTCGTCGGCGGAAATGCCGGTGGTGAGGCCGTGGCGATAGTCGACCGAGACGGTGAAGGCGGTGGCGAGCGGCGCGTCGTTGCGTCCGACCATCGGCTCGAGGTTCAGCCGCTTGGCATCGGCGACCGTCAGCGGCGTGCAGACGATGCCGGAGGTGTGGCGCACGATGAAGGCGAGCTTCTCCGGCGTGGCATGGACGGCGGCGACGATCAGATCGCCTTCGTTCTCGCGGTCGTCGTCGTCGGTGACGATGACGATTTCGCCGCGTTCGAAGGCGCGGATGGCTTCAGCGGTTCGGCTCTGCGACACAGCGTATTCCCTCGTCGATTGCAGGCCCAGGAGATCGTTGGGCGTGACATGTCCATCGGTGGCGGCGGCGATCCGCTCGGCGGTCTCGCGGGAAACCCAGACGCCGGGGTCGTTGCACAGCGCTGTGACTGCGGCCGCGGACAAGCCGGCGCGGCGCGCGAAGGCGCTGCGGGTTTCACGGGAGCGGGAGAGCCATTCATCCAGACGCATGCGGCATTGGTGGCAGTAGCGTTGTTCATTGTCAACGAATGAGAGATGCGATTTCAGTAATACTGAAATGCATGTGAGTGATCGATCGCTGGTCGGCGATGGATGAAGCGGCATGGGGGATGGTGAAAAATCGCGCGGCTTGCTCTATAGGAAAACGCGGTGTCGCGGAAATGGCGACGCAATGCCGTTTTCCCGCATTCTCCCGGCGCGCAGGGTCCGTTCGATCTCGCCGCGCCGCTTCTCGAGCCGGATGTCGCCTTGACCCAGACCGAACAGAAGACGCCGAACGGCGCGACGTCGCCGCTGGTGAAGCTGGTGCTCGAACTCGGGCCGCTGGTGGTGTTCTTCATCGCCAATGCCAAGGCCGGGATCTTCGTCGCCACCGGGATCTTCATGGCGGCGGTGCTGGTGGCGCTGGTGGCGTCCTATGTTCTCACCCGGCACCTGCCGGTGATGCCGGTGGTCTCGGCAGTGGTGGTGACGATCTTCGGCGGGCTGACGCTGTTCTTCCAGGACGAGTTGTTCATCAAGCTGAAGCCGACCATCGTCAACACGCTGTTCGGGCTGGTGTTGTTCGGCGGACTGGCGTTCGGCAAGTCGCTGCTCGGCTATGTGTTCGATTCGGTGTTTCAACTCGACGCCGAGGGCTGGCGCAAGCTGACGGTGCGGTGGGCGCTGTTCTTCTTCGTGCTGGCCGGGCTCAACGAGTTCGTCTGGCGGATGTTCCCGACCGATGTCTGGGTGTCGTTCAAGGTGTTCGGGGTGATGCCGATCACCATCGTGTTCGCGTTGGCGCAACTGCCGCTGATGCAGCGCCATGCGTTGCCGGAGGCGGAAGCCCCGGCCAGCCCGCCGGCGTCAGGCCCGGGCGAGCAGGATCTTGACGGCAAATGAGCCGAACAGAGTGGCGCAGGCCCAGTCGAAGCCGCGCATCAACAGGCGCGAGCGCTTGAAGAAGGCCGAGAGCCGATCGGCGCCGAGGATCATCGCGGCGCAGCAGGGAAAGCCGATCAGCTGGAAGCCGAGACCGAGCACGAACAGCGTGATCGAGACATTCGGATCGCCGGGCTGAATGAACTGCGGCAGGAAGGTCACGAAGAACAGCACGATCTTCGGGTTGAGCAGGTTGACGCCGAGGCCGAGGGAATAGATCGCCCACCAGTTCTGCCTTTCCTGCGGCTGATTGTCGAGCGTCAGCGCCGAGCCGTGACGCAGGGTGTCGATCGCCAGCCAGGCGAGGTAGAGGGCGCCAATGACCTTGACCACGCCGAAAGCGGTGGGCGAGGCAGCCAGCAATGCCGAGAGGCCGAATGCAGCAAGAAGGGTATGGATCACCAGTCCGGTGGCGGCGCCGCACAGGGCGGCGAAGCCGGCGGCGCGGCCTTGCGTCAGCGTCTTGCCGAGAAACAGCGTCATGTCCGGACCGGGGGTAAACGTCAGCACCAGTGCCGCGACGGCGAAGGCGGCAAGGGTGGCGGCATCGGGCAGGAAGGCGGGCATGGCGGGTTCCGGATGGCGGTTTGCGACAGATTGCGCCGGTTGACCGCGACGGCCGGTGGTAGGACGATGCGGATCAAGACGGGTGCGGGCCGGGGCCGGCCGGCTTGGCTTTCGCCGGTCTTGCCGGCAAGTCGTTCGGTGGCCAGTGGTGACCTTGCCACGGAAGGCGCGGCGACGCCATTGGTCGCCGCTCATTCCGGGTCTGCCCGGCGCCGGTTTGCCGTCGGACGCAGAAATGAACGGGAGATGAACGACGGGATCAGTGTGAGTTCAGTGTGGGCTCGCTATTGTCGCGATGAAAGTCAGGGGCGACTGTCACAAGAATGTGGCGACGTCGCCAGACGATGGAAGAAAGGACAGACCATGATCCGTTCGACCTTGATGGGCGCCCTGGTGGCGCTGACGGTAGCCTTCGGCTTTGCCGGTGTTTCGCCGGCCGCCGCCGAGGATAACGGCCCGACGCTCGGCTTCGGGCTGGCGCAGAACAACATGCCGCGGTTTCCGGAAGACCGCATCCCGCCGCCGCGCTATCGACCGTACCAGACCCAGCCGGCCTACTACCAGCCGCCACCGCCGCGCTACTATCGCCCGCCGCCGCCGCGCTACTATCGGCCGCCGCCGCCGCCGTTGTACATCGCGCCGCCGCGTTTCTATCGCCCGCCGGTGCTGCAGTATTGCCGGATCCAGAACGTGCGCGTGACCAAGTATGACCGCTACGGTCGGCCGTACAAGGTCGTTCGTCAGGTTCGCGTCTGCGACTGACGCCGCGACCGCACATCGGTTCCGCGCCTTGAAGACCGAGGGTCCGCCGCATACCCGACCCTCAACCTTGCCCGCGATCCCATACCGGCGATCGCGGGCCTTTTGCCGTTGGTGGGCTGAAAAAGCGCTGAAACGGGCGATTAACCCGGGGTTGCCAGGGTCGCTTCGCTTGCCGCTCGTTGGCGAGTGTTGTACCTTCCGTCATCATTTCATCCGACCGCCGCCACGCTGAATGAGAAGCGGTCGCGACGTCCAAGGATTGCCCGATGGCCGATCTCAAGACGCTTTATGCCAAGCACGCCAACCAGCAGGATCGCGCGTTCAGGAAGCAGTTGCGGGAGACGCCGCCGTCCGACGAGGAGGCGTATCTGCTCCAGGTCTTCAAGGATCGCGCCATCGCCGATTTCAACGCCGTCGGGGCGCATCTGGCGTCGGCGCCGACAAAGAGCACGAAGAAGCGCGCCGAGTGATGCCGCGTTTCGAGTGATACCGTCTATCGGGCGTTGCCGCTGACGACCCAAGCCGGGCAGGTTCCGCGCGGCGCCGCGATGGTATTTTGACCCACCAGCTGCCAACGGTGGCTGTTGTAGCCATCCGGGCGTCCGTCGAGGGTCGATTCCTGTTTGATCACGCCCTTGAGCCGCAGGACGATGGCATCGGCGTTGCGGGGCAGATCGATCACCTTGGTGCCGCTTGCCTCATCCTTCCACAGCGCGACCGCCTGCGAATCGGGAAATTCGCTGAACTGGTTTTGCCGGGCGATCAGGGCGTAGGACGTGAAGCTCAACACCGAGCTGCCCGGGTCATCGGCGAGCGAGGCGGCATAGCGTCCCGACCAGCGATCCCTCAGTTGCGGTCCATCCATCAGCAGGGCGACCACAAGGTTCGGGCCGATGGCGCGCAAGACCTGCTGGCAGGGGTCGACGCGGGCGAGATCCTCACAGATCAGCGTGGTGATGGTGGTCAGGCCGCGATAGACGAGCATGTCGAGACGGCGGCTGCGGATGTCGATCTTTTCCCACCAGTCGAAGGACGCCGAGCCGGCTGCCGACGCTGCAGCCGGGGGCCGCAGCCCCTTCAGCTGGTAGGTCTCGGCCTGCGGCGTGTCGATCTTCCAGCGGTGGTGTTTTTCGCGTGTCAGCAGCAGCTCCTCCCAGCCCTTGCTGATCCGCGCTCCCTGGTCGCCCTTGAGGAACAGCGGCACGATGGCGACGGTATTCCTCGGCTCGCCCTCCTTGTTGTCGTGCAGGCCGGCGATGATGAAGTCGATCTTCGGGTTCTTGCCCAGCTCGCGGCCGAGATAGCTCAGAAAGGCGTGATCGATGGCGAGCTCGGGCAGGACGATGCCGTTGACCTCCTCGCCGGCGGCTTCGGCGGCTTCGATCAGGCCAAGGATATACTTCAGCAATTGGCGGCGCTTGGCGCTGTCGCTCCTCGCCGGGAACCAGGTCGGGTTCATGGAGAACCAGCCAAGTTCGGGCTGCAGGGGACTGATGTGGGGACAGAAGGCCGCGTCCTCGACCGCGAACGGAAACGGGATCAGCATCAGCCCGATATCGAAGCCGGAGCGGGTGGTCGGTTCGATCGACTCCCGCCCGACCGGTGTCTGGTCAAACGGCGAGGCGATCCAGCGGGTGCGCACGACGCCACGGGGCGGCAGCAGCGCGAGATTGTGCGACAGCGAGCGCAGCGTGCAGCCGACGGAGGGCGTGCGCGACTTCGGCAGGACGCAGACGATGTTGACGTTGGCGGTCGAAATCGACGTCGGCGAAACCGGCAGCCGCGACAGCGAACTGGCCGACAGGCCTTGCTGCTGATAGCTGGACAGAACCGGGGCATAGAAGGGATTGCCGCCGGCAAAGCCGATATTGATCGAGGCTTCATCGGCAATGGCGAAGAGGCCGAGCGCAATCGTCCACCAGGTCGGAATGGCGCTTGCCTGATCGGGCGCGACCAGCGGCTGGTCGGCGTGGCGGCCAAGCTCCGCCCACATCTCGACCACGGCAGGCGGCGGCAGCGGCAGCCAGCGCTTGCCGTCGCGGTTGTCGAGCCAGGACCTGCCGATGTCGCGGACGTTCGTCGCATAGGCGTCGCTGACCAGCAGCGCCTTGTCGGCTGTCGGCGTCGGGATGGCCGTCACCGGCGAGATGTGGTGATAGGCACCCGAAACATCGAGCAGATAACCGCAATAGGCGAAGAGATCGGCTGGCAGCAAGGGGGGAAAGTCAAACGGCGACTTGGTGCGCGGATGCCTGGGAAACAGCCGGTGGAAAGCCTGCTCCAGCGTCGGCATGAGGACCCTCCCACGGTGCCGCCGATGACGAGGCCGATGCGAGCGGTTCGGCGGCGATTGTCCGTGCCTCCATCAGCGCGCCATGATTGATCACGTTGCGGCATGATGCAAGCGGGGAAAGCGCGGCCTTGCAAGGAAAAGGCGCATCGCGAGGCAAGGGGTCAAGCGGCGGCATTGCCGAAAATGCCGGCGGCGCGGCCCTCGGCGATGGCGCGGTCGTGGTGCAGGGCCCATTCGACTGTCTGGAAGGCGAGGTCGGCCCAGGGGATGTCGGCCCAGTCGAACAGGCGGACCTCGAGACTTTCCGGGCCGGCGGCGAAATCGCCTTGCAGGGTGGCGCGATAGATCAATTGCACCTGACCGATCGGGCGGATGGTGTAGACGGCGAGCAGTGGGCCGAGCGTCAGATCGGCGCAGGCCTCCTCGCGTGCCTCGCGGCGAACTCCTTCCTCCGGCGTTTCGCCGAGTTCGAGGTAGCCGGCGGGCAGGGTCCAGAAACCGAGGCGGGGCTCGATGGCGCGGCGGCAGAGCAGGATCTTGTCGTCGACACGGACGACGGCGCCGACGACGATCCTGGGGTTCTCATAATCGACAAAGCCGCAGGAGGCGCAGACGCGCCGCTCCAGCGTGTCGCCGGCCGGGACGCGGGTCTCGAACTGGGGTTGGCTTGAAACAGGCGGCGTGGTCACGGCTGGGGCGTCCGGTTGCGGGCGCCCCCATAGCGGGGCAACGGAGCGCCGGCGTCAAGACCGACGTGCCGGAAGCGGGGTGACGGAGGCGGCGTCCGGCGAATGCGCGGCCGACAGCGCCTCGATGAAGGCCGCGAGCCGGGGACGCAGGCTGGCGATCTTTGCCGAGCGAAGATCGATGGCGCGCTGGCGCAAGGCCGGATAGTCGATGGCGTCGGCATCGCGGCGGAGCATCGGGTCTCGCCCGATATCGAATGGTTGGTCGGAGCGCATGGCGGTCACCTTGATGGGCCGATCGGCGATCAGCGGTGAGATGACAATATTCATTGCGTAGGAAATGATAATCTGTGAAATTGAGTGTTCATTCATGAATGGAATTCGCGAATATGACCAGTTCGGTGGAGATGCAGGCCTTTGTCCGGATCGTCGAGCTTGGGTCGTTCGCGGCGGCGGCGCCCGAGCTTGGGTTGACCGCCTCGGCGATGTCGAAGCTGGTGACGCGGGTGGAGGATCGACTCGGGGTGCGGTTGCTGACGCGCACGACCCGGCGGCTGGCGCTGACGGCGGAGGGGGCGACCTATCTGACGCGGGCGCGGGAGATCCTGGCGGCGATCGAGGCGGCGGAAGCCGAGGTGTCGGCCTGCGCCGAGCGGCCGCGCGGGGTGATTCGCCTGAATGCCGGCACGGCGCTGGGCAAGCATCAGCTGGCGCCGGTGCTGCCGGAGTTCCATCGCCGCTTCCCGGAAATCCGCATCGACCTGAGCATTTCCGACCGGCAGATCGACATCATGGCGGAAAACGTCGACATGGTGCTGCGGACCGGGCCGCTGGCGGACTCGTCGATGGTGGCGCGCAAGATCGCCGACGGGCGACGGCTGATCACCGCCAGTCCGGACTATCTCGATCGACACGGCTCGCCGCGGGTCCCAGCCGATCTGTCGCGGCACAATTGCCTGGTGATCCCCGGCGTCACCCATCTGGCGCGCTGGCCGTTTCATACGCCGGAGGGGATCAACCGCATGGAAGTTCGCGGCAACGTCACCTGCGACAATGCCGACCTGCTGCTGGATCTGGCGATTGCCGGCCATGGCATCGTCCGGCTGGGCGATGCGCTGTGCGGGCAGGCGGTCAAGCGCGGGCAGCTGGTGCCGTTGCTGGTCGATCACCATGTCGACGAGCCGTTTCCGATCTGGGTGCTGGTGTCGCCCGGCCGGCAGCGGCTGCCGCGCATGCGGGTGTTCATCGACTTCCTGGTTGAGACCTTCGCCAGCGCGCCGTGGCGGGTGGATTGAGCCGGCATTGCGGCGATGTCCCGCGATGACATGAAAGCGGCGCACCCAAGCCATTGCGAAGGCGCGACGTTGGGTTCTATGTCGGCTACCATTGCCCCGCGAGCCGCAGGATCCGCCGATGTCGCGCCCGAACATTCTGATCGTCATGGTCGACCAGGCCAACGGGACGTTGTTTCCCGACGGACCGGCGGAGTTCCTGCACGCACCGCACCTGAAGGCGTTGGCGGCGCGGTCGCGGCGGTTCTCGACCTGCTACACGGCGAGCCCGCTTTGCGCGCCGGCGCGGGCGTCGTTCATGTCGGGGCAGTTGCCGATGCGCACCCGCGTCTATGACAACGCGGCCGAGTTCACCTCCGACATTCCGACCTTCGCCCATCACCTGCGCCGCGCCGGCTATGCGACGGCGCTGTCGGGCAAGATGCATTTCGTCGGGCCGGACCAGTTGCACGGTTTCGAGGAGCGGCTGACGACCGACATCTATCCGGCGGATTTCGGCTGGACGCCGGACTATACCAAGCCGGGCGAGCGGATCGACTGGTGGTACCACAATCTGGGCTCGGTTACCGGCGCCGGCGTCGCCGAGATCACCAACCAGCTCGAATATGATGACGAGGTGGCCTATCACGCCGAACGCAAGATCTACGACCTTGCCCGCGGCCACGACAAGCGGCCGTGGTGCCTGACCGTCAGCTTCACCCATCCGCATGATCCGTATGTGGCGCGCAAGCGCTATTGGGATCTCTATGAGGATTGCGCCCATCTCGACCCGGTGGTGGCGCCGATCCCGTTCGATGCGCAGGATCCGCATTCGCAGCGGCTGATGCTCGCCTGCGACTACACCAAGTTCGACCTCAGCGAGGAGCAGGTGCGGCGGTCGCGGCGGGCGTATTTCGCCAACATCTCCTATATCGACGACAAGATCGGCGGCATTCTCGACGTCCTGGAGCGGACGCGGCAGGCGGACAACACCATCGTCGTGTTCGTCTCCGACCATGGCGACATGCTGGGCGAGCGCGGAATGTGGTTCAAGATGAGCTTCTTCGACGGCTCGGCCCGGGTACCCTTGATGATCAGCGCGCCGGGGCTTGGGGCCGGGCGGATCGACCGGCCGGTGTCGACGCTCGACGTGTTGCCGACGCTGGCCGAGCTGACCGGGATCTCGCTCGATCAGATCATGCCGTGGACCGATGGCGAGAGCCTGGTGGCGCTGGCGCGCGGGACCGGGTCGCGCTCGGCGGTGCCGATGCAATACGCGGCGGAGGGCTCGTATGCGCCGATGGTGGCGCTGCGCGACGGCCGGTGGAAATACACGGTCTGCGAGCTTGATCCGCCGCAGCTGTTCGATCTCGAGGCCGATCCGCACGAGCTGACCAACCTTGCCGGCGACCCGGCGCATGCGGAAATCGAGGCGCGGCTTGCCGGCGAGATTGCGGCGCGCTGGGATCTGGCGCGCTTCGACGCGGATGTGCGGGCGAGCCAGGCGCGGCGCTGGGTGGTCTATGAGGCGTTGCGCAACGGCGCCTATTTCCCGTGGGACTATCAGCCGCTGCAGCGGGCATCGGAGCGCTACATGCGCAACCACATGGATCTCAACGTGCTGGAAGAGGGCCAGCGCTTTCCGCGCGGCGAATGAGCGCAACAGGCGGCGCGTCGCGGCGATGGGCCGCGACATGATTGGAAACACAGGGAAAACATGGCCGATATTTAATCTGGCGTTCAGTTCAATCGCGGGGTTCGAGGGTGTAGACCTTGCTCGCGATTGACCGCAGCCGATGGATGTCCCCATGCCAGACCCGACGACGCAACCGACCAAACCGACAACCGGGCTTTCGGCCGAGCAAGTGCTGGCGGGGATCGGGCGGGCGCCCGGCGGGCGGCGCGGCCGGCCGGCCTGGCGCATGTGGGTGCTGATCGGCGCCGGCGCCGTCGCGCTCGGGCTGCTGTTCGGGCCGGGGATGTTCGGCGGCAGCGCCGGGCCGAGCTACATGACGCAGGCGGTCAAGCGCGGCGGGCTGACGGTGACGGTGACGGCGACCGGCTCGGTGCAGCCGCGCAACCAGGTCGAGGTGTCGAGCGAATTGTCGGGCACCGTGCGCAAGGTGCTGGTCGATTTCAACAGCAGCGTGGCGCAGGATCAGGTGCTCGCCGAGCTCGACGTGGAAAAGCTGTCGGCGACGCTGGAGAACTCCCGCGCCAAGCTGTTGGCGGCCAAGGCGCAGGTGACGATGGCCGAGGCGACGGTGAAGGAAACCGAGCAGGAATATCACCGCAAGAAGTCGCTGCAGGACCGGAACTTCTCATCGGAACAGGTGCTTGACTCGGCGTTTGCCGCCTATCAGCGGGCGCAGGCGTCGCTGGCCAATGCCAAGGCGCAGGTGACGGTGGCGGAAGCCGACCTGAAGCTCAACGAGGTCAACCTGACCAAGTCGGTGATCCGCTCGCCGATCAACGGCGTGGTGCTGAAGCGCAGCGTCGATCCGGGGCAGACGGTGGCGGCGACGTTGCAGGCGCCGGTGATGTTCACCATTGCCGAGGATCTGAGGCAGATGGAATTGCGCGTCGATGTCGACGAGGCCGATGTCGGCAAGCTGAAGCAGGGGCAGGGCGCCACCTTCACCGTCGATGCCTATTCGGAGCGCAGGTTCCCGGCGAAGATCCGGCTGATCCGCTTCGGTTCGGAAACGGTGCAGAACGTCGTTACCTACAAGGCGATCCTCGATATCGACAATTCCGAGCTGCTGCTGCGGCCGGGGATGACGGCGACGGCGGAGATCGTCATCGAGCGGGTCGAGGATGGCCTGATCGTGCCCAATCAGGCGCTGCGCTGGCAGCCGGCAGCGCTGACCGCCCCGAATGTCAGCTTCCTGCGCCGGTTGATGCCTGGCCCGCCACTGCGGCGGCCGCCGAGCAAGGCCGACGACGAAGGGCCGAACCGCACCGTCTACATGCTGAAGGCCGGCGAACCGGTGGCGGCGAAGGTGGTCGTGGGCGCCAGCGACGGACGTGCCAGCGTCGTCACCAGCGGGCTCGCCGAGGGCGACGAAGTGGTGCTCGACACCGCGACGACGACGAAGTGAGGGCCGCAGCGATGAGCGTTGCCGACGACGAAGACCGGCCTGTCCCGCCGCGCGAGGCGCGGAGTGCCCCGACGCCGATCATCGAGTTTCGCGACATCACCAAGGTCTATGGCAGCGGCGATGCCGAGGTGCGGGCGCTCGACGGCGTCAGCCTCAGGATCGAGGAGGGGGAGTTCGTCGCGATCATGGGGCCGTCCGGCTCGGGCAAGTCGAGCGCGATGAACCTGATCGGCTGCCTCGATGAGCCGACCAGCGGCGACTACCTGTTCAAGGGCGTGCGGGTCAACGACATGAGCCGGGCGGAGCGGACGTTGCTGCGGCGGAACTTCCTCGGCTTCGTGTTCCAGGGGTTCAACCTGCTCGCCCGCACCACGGCGCGGGAGAACATTGAACTGCCGCTGATCTATCGCGGCAGCTCGCAGGCCGAGCGCGACCGGCTGGTGGCGCGGGCGATCAGCGTCGTCGGTCTCGGCGGGCGGGCGCATCACACGCCGGCGGAGCTGTCGGGCGGGCAGCAGCAGCGGGTGGCGATCGCGCGGGCGATCGTGACCGAGCCGGCGCTGCTGGTGGCGGACGAGCCGACGGGCAATCTCGATACCCGAACCAGCCAGGAAATCATGGACCTGATCACCCGGCTCAACCGCGAGCAGGGCATTACCGTGGTGATGGTGACGCACGAACCCGACATCGCGGCGTTCGCGCGGCGGGTGATCCGGTTCGTTGACGGGCGGGTGGAGAGCGATACCGGGCAGCGGTCGCCCGAGCAGCCACCCGGCGCGGCCTTGCCGCAGGGAGTGTCCGGTCATGCTAGGTGAAGCGATCAAGCTGGCGATGCAGGCGATCCGGCGCAATGCCCTGCGGTCGTTCCTGACGGTTCTCGGCGTGGTGATCGGCGTGGCGGCGGTGATCGCCATGGTGACGGTCGGCAACGGCACGGCGGCGCGGGTGCAGGCGGATCTCGCCAAGCTCGGCAAGAACATGCTGTTCGTCATGCCCGGCCAGTTCGGACCGGGACGGGCGAGCGCCAGCGCGCGGGCGTTCTCGGTGCTCGATGTCGAGGCGATGGCGACGCAGGTCCCGAATGTGGCGGCGGTGGCGCCGGTGGTGCAGAAGAGCGTCACCCAGGTCTTCGGCAACGAGAGCCGCACCGGCACCGTCACCGGCACGGAGACGAGCTTCTTCCAGATTCAGGAATGGACCATCGTCGAGGGGCGGGTGTTCAACGATACCGAGGTGCGGGCGGCGAACGCGGTCTGCGTCATCGGCAACACGGTGCGCACCAAGCTGCTGGGATCGGAGCCGGTGCTGGGGGCGCGGATCCGGCTCAACAAGATCTCGTGCGAGGTGATCGGGCTTCTGGGCGCCAAGGGGCAGAACTCGATGGGCATGGACCAGGACGACGTGATCCTGATGCCGTTGCGGACGCTGCAGCGGCGGATCGTCGGTACGACCGATATCGGCACGATGCTGGTTTCGGCCGGCGATGGCGTCAATACCGATACGGTGCAACGGGATATCGAGCGGCTGCTGCGCGAGCGGCGGCACATCCAGCGCGGCACCGACGACGATTTCTCGGTGATGGACATGAAACAGCTGGCGCAGACGCAGGCCGGAACGATGGCGCTGCTGACCGGGCTGCTCGGCGCGGTGGCGGCGGTCAGCCTGCTCGTCGGCGGCATCGGTATCATGAACATCATGCTGGTGAGCGTCACCGAGCGCACCCGCGAGATCGGCATCCGGCTGGCGATCGGCGCGCTGGAGGGACAGGTGCTGACGCAGTTTCTGGTCGAGGCGGTGGTGCTGTCGCTGTTCGGCGGCCTCACCGGCATCCTGCTCGGCCTCGGACTGGCCTATGCGGCGACGAGCGGGCTCGGCGTGCCGTTCGTGGTCAGCCCCGGACTGGTGGCGGTGGCCTTCGGTTTCTCGGCGCTGATCGGCGTGGTGTTCGGCTTCTTCCCGGCCCGGCGCGCCGCCCACCTCAACCCGATCGACGCACTGCGACACGAGTGACGCGGGCGGGTCGAGGCGACGGGCGCCTTGCCGGCCTCACCACCGTATCAGGCGGCGAGCCAGCGGGCGACGTCCTCGGGCTTCGGCAGGCCGCCGGCGTGGACGACCTTGCCGTCGATGACGATGCCGGGGGTCGAGGCGATGCCATAGCCGGCGATGGCGGCGTAGTCGGTGACCTTCTCGACATGGACCGGCAGGCCGAGCTTTTCGGCCTCGGCGGCGACCATGTCGGCGGTGGCCTGGCAGCGCTTGCAGCCGGGGCCGAGAACCTTGACGTCCTTCATGGGAATGCTCCTCAGGCGGCCTGTCGCCGGATCAGGCGAACAGGGCATTGAACAGGAAGCCGACGGCGAGGATGCCGCAGGCGACGACGGCGATGAACACAAGGATCAGCCGGATGGTCAGCACCTTGCGCAGGATGATCATTTCCGGCAGCGACAGGGCGATCACCGACATCATGAAGGCGAGCACGGTGCCGAGCGCGGCGCCCTTGCCGAGCAGGGCCTCGACGACGGGAATGATGCCGGCGGCGTTGGAATACATCGGAATGCCGAGCAGGACGGCGGCCGGAACCGACCACCAGGCCTCCTTGCCCATGATGGCGCCGAGCATTTCGGCCGGGACATAGCCATGGATGAAGGCGCCGGCGGCGATGCCGACGATGATCCAGATCCAGACACGGCCGACGATGTCGCGGACGGCGTCGAGCCCGGCGCGCAAGCGGTCGACCGGGGTCAGTCGCGACGGCTCGAAATCGACCGGCGCGGTGCGCAGGTCGCGCACCCAGGGTTCGAGCCAGCCCTCCAGCTTCAGCCGGCCGATGACCCAGCCGCTGAGAATGGCGACGAGGAGGCCGAAGCCGAGATAGGTCAACGCCACCTGCCAGCCGACCAGCGCGAACAGCAGGCCAAGCGCCACCTCGTTGATCATCGGCGCGGCGATCAGGAACGAGAAGGTGACGCCGAGCGGCACGCCGGCGGAAACGAAGCCGATGAACAGCGGCACGGCCGAGCAGGAGCAGAACGGCGTGACGATGCCGAGGCCGGCGGCGGCGACATTGCCGAGGCCCTCGGCGCGGCCGGCGAGCAGGGCGCGGGTGCGCTCGGGCGAGAAGAAGCTGCGGACGACGCCCATGGCGAATACGACCAGGGTCAGCAGCATCAGTACCTTGGGCGTGTCGTAGATGAAGAACTCGACGGCGCTGGCGGCGTGGCCGCCGGGCTGCAACGGCAACAGGCCGGCGAGGCGGCTTGCGGTCGGCGCCAGCTGGCCATAGAGCAGGAACCACAACGCCAGACCGGCGGCGGTGGCGGCGAACCAGCGCAGTGTTTCGGCATCAAGGCGATGGCCGACGGGATGCGGCAGGTTGGTCATGCGGCTTCCTCCCCGATGGCGACGCGGGCACAGGCCGGATCGCGGGCATCGGCGATGGCGGCAAGGGCGGCGGCGACGATTGCCGCGAGTTCAGGGGCAAGCGCCGGGTTGCGGCGATAGCGGACCCACTGGGCATCGCGGCGATCGACAACGAGGCCGGCGGTCTTGAGCATGGCCATGTGGCGGGACATGCGCGATTGCGAGGCGCGCATCAGCCGCATCAGTTCGCAGACGCAATGCTCGCGTCCGTCCCACAGCAGCCGAAGGGCGCCGAGCCGCGTCGGGTCGGCGAGGGCATTGAGGACTGCGAGCGACCGGTCCATGGCATATCCGCCTATGCGTTGATGCGCATAAGCTTATATACGCCATGTGACCGGCGGAAGCGAGCGGTCGCGGCTGGGCCGGCGCTTATGCCGCAGGCGGGTGGGCGAATCGAAGGTTGGCCGGTCCGACCGGCGCCTCACGCGTCGTCGAAGCCGGTGAGGACGCCGACGGCGTTGATGCCGATTTCGTCGACGGCGTAGCCGCCTTCCATGACGAACAGGGTGGGCCGGCCGAGGCGGGCGATGCGGGCGCCGATGCGGGGATAGTCGGCGCTGGTCAGCTTGAAGTGCGAGATCGGATCGTGCTCGAAGGTGTCGACGCCGAGGGAGACGACAATGGCACCGGGGGAATAGGCGTCGATGCGGGCGCAGGCGTCGTCGAGGGCGAGGCTCCAGCGGTCGAAGGCGGTGCCGGAGGGCATGGGGTAGTTGATGTTGAAGCCGGCGCCGGCGCCGATGCCGGTCTCGTCGGCATGACCGAGGAAGAACGGGTATTCGGTCAGCGGATCGCCATGCAGATTGAGCACCTGAACGTCGGCGCGATCATAGAAGATCTCCTGGGTGCCGTTGCCGTGGTGGTAGTCGACATCGAGGATCGACACCCGGGCGGCGCCGTGATCGCGGAACCACTGGGCGGCGGTGGCGGCGTTGTTGATGTAGCAATAGCCGCCCATGAAGGCGCTGCCGGCATGGTGGCCGGGCGGGCGGCAGAGGGCGAAGGCGGCGCGTTCGCCATCGCCGACGAGGGCGGCGGCGGTGAGGGCGACATCGAGCGACGACTTGATCGCGTCGAAGGTGCCGGCGACGAAGCCGGCGCCGGCATCGAAGGAATAGTAGCCGAGCAGCGCCTCGATGCCGAGGGGCGGCACATCGGCGCGCAGGCCGCGCACCGGCCAGGTGAAGGGCAGGGCGGTGCCGGAATGGCCGGCGGCTTGCCACATCGGCCAGACCCGGGGCAGGAAGTCGATATAGTCGGCGCGGTGGACGCGCTTGGCGGCGGCGATGTCGTGGACTTGAGGCGGCAGGATCGGCCCGAGGCCGACGGCCTCGACCCGGGCGCGGATGATCTCGGCGCGCGAGGTCTTCTCGAAGCCGGGGACGATGGCGCCGGCGACGAGCTCGGTCTGGTCGACATGGCCGAGATGAAGCGGGGAAAATACGGTCTTCATGGCGACGGATCCCTGGGGGCACGAGGAGGGGAAAACGCGCGGGAAAGGCGCGGGTCAGCGGCTGACGCGGCGCCCCTGCGACAGGAAGCTGTAGCCCTGGGCGCCGTAGGACGAGACCATCACCGCCTCGATCGCCGGCTCGTCGATGCGGGCGGTCGATTCCCAGTCGATGACGAAATTGGCGGCGAGGCCGCCACGGGTGTCGCTCTGGGCGACAACGATCTGAACCGAGCCGTAGGGTCGCACGGCGACCGGCTTGTCGAGATAGCGCTGGATGACGCGGCCGGCGGTGTCGAAATAGTCGATGCGGCTCAGAACCAGCGGCAGGGCGGCGGAGGTGTTGTGGATCGACAGGGTCACGGCGAAATCGATGCGGGTGCGGCCGCCGCCGGCCATGACGCTGGAATAGACCGGCAGATAGGTGCGGCCCTTCTCGGTAAGCGGGGCGGCGGGCATGGGCGCGAATGCCTCGGCAAACGGCGCCAGCGGATCCTCGGTCAGGGTCTGGGCGCCGGCTGGCGCAATGAGCGCGCCGGCGAGGCCGATCGCGGCAAGCAGGGCGAGAAAACGATTCACGTGGACCTCCGCGCGGGTTTGAAGCAGTCAAGATAGCGCCTGCGGGGCGAGCGAAACAGGGTATTGATCAATGTCGCCGTCCGGCCGGCGGCATAACCTGATCGTCGGGTTCGGGTTTCACATCGGACACGGGTGGAAAGACGGAGGAGCGGCAGGAATGGCGGCAACGAGCGGGCTCGATCTGCGCGAGGCGGTGGTGTTTCTGGCGGCGGTCGGGCTGGTCGTGCCGGTGATGCATCGGCTGCGACTGTCGACCATCCTGGGGTTCCTGCTGGTTGGGCTGGTGCTGGGGCCGTTCGGGCTTGGGCGGCTGGCGTCACATGTGCCGATGCTCGGCTACCTGGTCGTCGACAATCTCGCCGGGGTGCATCTGTTTGCCGAGCTCGGCGTGGTGATGCTGCTGTTCATGATCGGGCTGGAACTGTCGCCGGAGCGTTTGTGGGCGATGCGGCGGCTGGTGTTCGGGCTCGGGGCCAGTCAGGTCGTGGTCAGCGGCGTCGTCATCGGCGTCATTGCCTGGGGCTTCGGCAATTCGACCGAGGCGGCGCTGATCCTCGGGGCCTGCCTGGCGCTGTCGTCGACGGCGGTGGTGATGCAGATCCTGACCGAGCGCGGCCGGCTCGGCACGCCGGTCGGGCGGGCGAGTTTCGCGGTGCTGCTGTTTCAGGATCTTGCGGTGGTGCCGGTGTTGTTCCTCGTCGGCATCGTCGGGACGCCGGGCACTGAGGGCGTGCTGGGCGAACTGGCGCTGGCGCTTGGCAAGGCGGCGCTGGCGCTGGCGTCGATCCTGATCGTCGGGCGGCTGGTGTTTCGGCCGCTGCTGCGGCGCGTGGCGGCGACGGGCAGCCGCGAGCTGTTCCTGGCGGTGGTGCTGCTGGTGATCATCGGCGCGGCGGCGGCAACCGAATTTGCCGGGCTGTCGCTGGCGCTGGGGGCATTCCTCGCCGGGCTGCTGCTGGCGGAGACGGCCTATCGTCACCAGATCGCGGTGGATCTCGAGCCGTTCAAGGGGCTGCTGCTCGGGGTGTTCTTCACCTCGGTCGGGCTCGGCATCGACACGATGGAGATCCTCGCCGAGCCGGTGCTGCTGCCGCTTTCGGTGCTTGGCCTGATCGCGATCAAGGCGACGGTGCTCTACGGGCTGGCGCGGCTGTGGGGCGAGCCGCATGAGGTGGCGATAGAAATGTCGGTCCTGCTCGGGCAGGCGGGCGAGTTCGCCTTCATCGTCATCGGCCTTGCCGGAGGCCTTGGTGCGTTGCCGCCGGATACCGCCCAGTTCATGCTGCTGGTGACCGGGCTCGGCATGGCGGTGACGCCGCTCCTGGCGCTGCTCGGGCGCCACCTCGGCGGCCGGCGCGGGCGACAGTCGGCGCAGGCGATGCAGCCGGACGAGCTGCCGGATCTTGTCGATCACGTGGTAATCGCCGGCTTCGGCCGGGTCGGGCGGATGATCGCCGCGATGCTCGATGGACAGCGCATTCCGCATGTGGCGATCGACGCCCATGCCGACGTGGTGGCGGCGCTGCGAGCGGAGGGGCGGGCGGCATTCTGGGGCAACGCGGCGCATCCCGACATTCTCGGACGGCTCGGCATCGACCGGGCGCTGGCGCTGGTGGTGACGATGAACGATGCCGACGCGACCGCCGATGTGGTGCGCGCGGCGCGCGCCCACTGGCCGAACCTGCCGATCTTCGCGCGGGCGCGTGACGCGGACCATGCGCGGATGCTGATTGGATGCGGGGCAACGGATGTGGTGCCGGAGACGGTCGAGGCAAGCCTGCAATTGAGCGAAGCCGTGCTGATCGGGACCGGCGTACCCGACGAGGCGGCCCGCCAGATCGTCGCCGACGAGCGCGAGGCACAGTCGGCGCATCTGCGATCGACGTGAGCAACCGCAGATGGCGGGAGCAGCGGCCCGATCGTCGCGAATTTGTTGCGAAAGTGTTACAGCGGTCGGCTTCGCGGCGAGAAAATGGCGATGGTATGCATTTTTCACGAGTCAGCATCGTGATTTTGCCCCATTCTGCCGGCAGGCGGAGGCCATGAAGCAGATGACGAACCAACGACGCGGGGCCGGCTCCGCATTCACCGCAGGGTGCGCGGTCTTCCTGGGCCTGTCCTTCAGCATGGTCGCGACGGCGGCGATGGCCGATTTCGGCGGCGCGCAAGAGGGTATCGCCTCGTATTACGGCGGCAGCCTGCACGGCGGACCGACGGCCTCGGGCGAGCGTTTCAACACCTATGCGATGACTGCGGCGCACCGCACCGCCAAGTTCGGATCGCGACTGAAAGTCACCAACCTGCGCAATGGCCGCAGCGTGGTGGTGCGGATCAACGACCGGGGGCCGTTCGTCAAGGGCCGGATCATCGACGTGTCGACGGTGGCGGCGCAACATCTGGGCTTCGCGGGGCACGGGATCACAAAGGTTCGGGTCGAGCCGACAGATGGGCCGGTGGCCGAGGTCGCGGCGCCGGCTCCGACCGTCGCCAAGGCCGAGGCCGCGCCGGCTGTCGCGACGCCGGCCAAGCCGGCGGTTGCGGGCGCCGTGGCGGAGGCCAAGCCGGTGCCGTTGAAGCCGGCGGTCGCCAGGGCGCTTGAGGTCGCGGCGCTGCCGATGGTGGCGGGCTATGCGGCCGAGGGCGAGGATTTCGGCCTGCCGAAGGCACGGGCGAGCGTGGCGACACCGGTGCCGCGCCCGACGCTGGCGCTGGAGGGCAACCAGCCGCTCGACCTGCGCAATTTCGTCCGGACAGCGGCACAGTAATAGCAGAGGCCGAAGGCGCTGACGCGCCCGGACCCGTGGCTTTGGACGCATGGGATGTCAGGGCGTCATGAACGGCGGCGCGGATTCGGCGTCGCCGGTGCGTGCCTGCGGCATCAGCACCGGGCGGAACAGCGGCACCGAGCGGCCGCGCGAGCGGGCCAGCGCCGGGATGCCCTGATACATCTGCTTGGTCGCCTCGACGAGGATGACGCCGGACAGGCCCGGCATCAGGGCGGCGCCGAGGCGCTCCAGCATCGGCGCGGTGCGGATGAGGACGCGCTTCTTGTAGGGCGTGAAATAGAACGCGCCGCGATAATCGATCGGCGAGAACAACGTATCCTTCAGCAGTGTCGAGATCTGGCTGCGGGTGAACGGCCGGCCATAGCCGAACGGCGTGGTGTCGGAGCGAGCCCAGATGCCGACACGGTTCGGCACCACGGCGATCACCCGCCCGCCCGGCGCCAGCACGCGCCAGACCTCGCGCATCAGCGCGCGCGGGTCGTCGGCCTGCTCGAGCGCATGCACCAGCAGCACCCGGTCGACGGACGAGTCGGCCAGCGGAAATTCATCCTCGCACACCAGCGCCGAGGCCGACGGCCCCTCGGCCGGCCAATTGACCACGCCCTGTTGCGCCGGCATGAAGGCGATGACCCGGTCGGCTTCGTCCTTGAACGGTCGCAGGAACGGCGTCGCATAGCCGATGCCGAGCACCCGGTCGCCGCCGACCCGCGGCCACATCGCCCGCAGCCGCATCCGCAGCATCCGCCGGACCAGATGGCCAAGCGGCTCGCCATAGAAATTGCGCAGATCGACGACGTCGGTATGCATCGGCTGCCTGTCGGTTCAGGATCCATCGAACCAATTTATAGGATCGCCATTTAACAATAGCCAACGAAATCAAGGCTGGAAAATGCGGGCGTGATCGGCGGCCAGTTGTCGGGCGGCGGCGACGTGCCGGTCGATGTGCCAGGGGCCGACGCGCAGGGCTGTCATGGCGCGGGACAACAGGCCGAAGGCCGTCTCGACCTTGGTGACAAAAATCGGTTCGTGATGGGCGACCCGATTGCGGATGTTGCGGATCTGGTCACAGTCCCTGACGAATTGATGGAATTCGTATTGAGGGCTCAATGCGAAAACCCGCCCGGCATTCGAGAGCCAGGCGTGACGGCTCATATAAAATCGACCAATCTGTGAAACCCAGAAGCCCGCCGTCAACTCGCAGATAACATGATTTGTATCGATCCTTGCGAGCCTTGGCTGCTTATCTTCAAGCAATGCTAGAGTCGCTCGCATTTTCTTGGTGTCGCGTTTGTCGAGTACTTGCGACATGAGCTCGATGTTCGTTCCCCAATCAATTCCGTAGCGATGGGCGAAATGGCGAGAAATGTGATTTCGCAATGCGACTTCCCAAAGAGCTATGTTGCTGAACATAAAGGCAGAGTAACTCAGGTTCCAGTCATAGAGGCTCGATGCAGCCCTTGCGTCGCCGCCCGTTGCCGTCAGGTAGCGCATGACACGTTGGCGGCTCAGAAAGTCGACGTGTTCCGTCAGGGGGTGCTGGTTCACGTCAACGACCTTGCAATTCCTGCCTGGGTTTCATATTTTAGGGATGCGCGCTCCGGAGTCACGTCACTGTGGCGACACACACATCCCGGAGACACTGTAAGGCCGTCAATCCTCGCGTCAAGCGAGCATTCACGTAAAGGGAGGGGCGGGTGCCGAGCGCACGCGCCCCTCTTTTCATTTGATTGTCGGCTAGGTCAACCTATTGATTTAAATGTGAATTTTCTGGGTTTCCAGTTTCAGTCTGGCCTTGCCTGGCCGGTTCTTGGAGGCGTTGGAATTGGGTTGCGTCGGGTTGCACCGGGCTGCCCGGTTACTGCCGGACCATTCGGCTAGCGGGACATCGGCGCTTGAATTCGAACGGCTGCCGCTTACGTTGCGTACTTGGCTTCGGACCTTGGCAAAGGGCGTGGCGCCTTAGGCGGTGCCGGCTCCAGCCGGTCTCGAGGTACCTTCCGGTCCGGGCCATCCGTCCGGGTCGTTGCAGTGACGGGAGCAGTCATGCCCATCGAATTTGCTGTCGTGCCGTGCCTGTCCGACAATTATGCCGCGTTGATTCATGATGGCGACAGCGGGGCGACGGCGGTGGTCGATGCGCCGGACGCGGGGGCGATCCTGGCGGCGCTGGCGGAGCGGGGGTGGGTGCTGAGCGACATCCTGGTGACGCATCACCATTTCGATCATGTGGAGGGCGTCGCCGAACTGGTGCGGCGCACTGGCGCCCGGGTGACCGGGGCGCGGGCGGATGCGGGGCGGATCGCCGGGCTCGATGTCCTCGTCGGCGACGGCGATGTGATCGAGGTCGGCGGTTTGCGGCTGGAGGTGTTGGAGACGCCGGGGCACACGGTCGGGCACATCGCCTATGTGGCGCGCGAGCCGGCGGCGGTGTTTTGCGGCGATACGCTGTTTGCCATGGGGTGCGGGCGGTTGTTCGAGGGCACGCCGGCGCAGATGTGGGCGAGCCTCGGCCGGCTCGCCGCGCTGGCGCCGGAAACGGCGGTTTATTGCGGGCATGAATATACCCAGTCGAACGGTCGTTTCGCGCTGCGAGTCGATCCGGCCAACGCGGCGTTGACGGAGCGGATGGCCGAGGTCGATCGCTTGCGGGCGGCGGGACTGCCGACGGTGCCGTCGACGATGGCGCGGGAACTGGCCACCAACCCGTTCCTGCGGGCGGGCGATCCGGGCATCGCGGCCGGGCTCGGGATGGCGGGTGCCGCGCCAGTGGCGGTGTTCGCCGAATTGCGCGAGCGCAAGAACAAGGGTTGAGCCGATGCCGGGGATGAGCGCGAAGGATGTGATCCGGATTCTGGACCTGAAGCGGCATCCGGAAGGCGGCTGGTATCGCGAGACGTTTCGCGACACGGCGACGGTGGAGGGCGGTCGGGCGGCATCGACGGCGATCTATTATCTGCTGGAGGCCGGCGAGGTGTCGCACTGGCATCGGGTCGATGCGGTGGAAGCCTGGCACTGGCATGGCGGCGCGCCGCTGGCGCTGACGGTGTCGGAGAACGGTCACGATGCCCAGGCGTTCCGGCTGGGTCCGCACCTGGGCAATCACGAGCGGCCGCAGGCGATCGTGCCGCGCGGGGCGTGGCAGACGGCGGAGAGCCTCGGCGCGTGGACGCTGGTCGGCTGCACGGTGGCGCCGGGGTTCGAGTTCGCCGGGTTCGAGATGGCGCCGGCCGGCTGGTGCCCGACGCCGCGACCGGCGCGGTCGCGGTGAGCGCGGCAGGCGCGGCGATCAGGTCTGTCTGCCGGCGAGCATGTCCTTGGCGGCCAGGAGGGCGCCGAGGGTGATCAGCAGCGCGGCGACGGCGACCTGCCAGGTGAAGGCGCCGAAGCCGGCGAGGATCAGCACCAGGGTGGAGGCGAGCGGCGTGGCGTAGCTGGCGGCGCCGAGGATCTGGATGTCGCCGCGCTTCATGCCGATGTCCCAGACGAAAAAGGCGGCGCCGACCGGCAGGAGGCCGAGGGCGACGATCGCCGCCCATTGCAGCGGCTCGGCCGGCCAGACGGTGGTCTCGAAGGCGAGATGGCAGGGGGTGGAGAGGATGGCGGTGGCGAGGCAGAAGCCGGCGACGGCATCGGTCGGCGCCTCGCCGAAGCGGCGCGACAGCACCGAATAGGTCGACCAGGTGACGGCGCAGCCGAGGGCGGCGAGGTAGCCCAGCGCGTAGGCCGGATCGATCGACAGGCCGCCGCCACGGGTGACGATGACGACGGCGCCGAGGAAGCCGAGGCCGGCGCCGCAGACGTGATGCCAGCGCAGCCGCTCGCCGGGCAGGAGCCCGGAAAACAGCACGATCAGCAGCGGCCAGAGATAGGCGATCAGGCCGGCATCGACCGGCGGGGCATTGCGCAGGGCGGTGAAATAGAGGGCGTGATAGCCGAAGAGGCCGGCAAGGCCCAGGAGCCAGACCTGCCAAGGCTGGCGCAGCGCCGCGCCAAGGCGGCCGCGCGCGGCGAGCCACAGGCAGGAAAGGACGCCGGACAAGCCGAAGGTCAGCACGTTCATCTGGAATGGCGGCACGCTGCCGGACGCGGCGGTCAACAGCCCGAGCGTTGCCCACATGGCGATGGCTGCGAGGCCGATCGCGGTGGCAAGGGGGCGGGAAAGCGGCGGGCGGGCGGCGGCGCGGGTCATGTCCTCCGTCTAGCAAGCGGTTGTCGCCGGCGCCAGACGGGCTCGCGGCATGCGGTCATGCATCCGGGCTCAGGGCGCGGCGGGTGCCTTGACGGGGGTGGCGTCGGCGGCCTTGATCTTGCCGTTGAAGTCGATCGAGGCGGCGGCGACCTCAATGGTGCCCCATTGGGTCTGGACGGTGACGGCGTAGGGCGCGGCATAGGGCAGGGTGCCGAGCGGGATCAGGGTGACCGAAAGGCCCTGATTCTCCTCCCAGAACTTGGTGTTCTTGTTGCCCTCGCGATGGCCGGCGACGGCGACGTAGCGGGCGGCGCAGGTGATGGCCGGGCCGTTATAGGCCGGCGAGGCGACCTTGACGGTGCCGCTATAGCTGAGCTTGAGGTCGAAGCGCTGATAGCCGTCGAAGACGGGGAGGACGCGGTCGCAGACCTTCTCGCCGAACTTGCCGCCGGTCGGGACCGGCATCAGCGCGGCGCTGAGCGGGTCGAGGGAATTGCGCAGGGTTTCCGGCGTCACCGGAACGCGACCGGTGCCGGCATAGTCGACCGGCGGTTCGGCGGTAAAGGAGCGAATCGAGCCGCCCCCCATGGCAAGCGCCACCTTGCGGGTCTTCTTGGAGGCACTGGTGGTCATGTTGAAGCTGGCGGGCACCAAGCGATCGGCGCGAATCTGGCCGGAGGCGGTGATGTCGCCGCGGGCGGAGGAAAGTGCCGCCCCGGCGCCGGCGGTGCGATAGCCGAGCTGGGCGGTGTACTGGCCATCGGCCACGGCGATGCCGACCGTCGCCTTGGCGACGCTGATCCCTGAAAACTCAACGGCATAGGTCGCATTGATCCGGCCGTCCTGGATGGACTGGGCGCTTGCCTGGGCAAGCGGCGCCAGCGTGACGGCGGCGAACAGGACCAGGGCGGACGAGGGCGTCGGGATCATTCCGGTTCCTTCAGGGCGAAGCAGGGGCGGCATAACGGCGATGACGAGAATCGCGCCTCGGCGACGATGCCGCAAGCCGGTCAATCGGTCGCATCGGCATTGCTCGCCAATGATCAAGGCATTTTTCAGACCAGGGTTTGCGCCGGGCTGGGGGAAACTGGAGGGAACGCGGCGAGGGACGCGTTTCGCCGCGGGTTTCGACTTGACGAGCCGGGAGCGCCTCCGTATAGAAGCCCAACTTTCACACCCTGCGCAATCATGCGCGCCGGGTGACGGTTTGGATTTGCCCATGGGGTTCTCCCGAGACGCGAACAGGCCGTTTCCCGTTGAAACTTCGAGGTAGAGAACATGTCGCGGCGCTGCGAACTGACCGGCAAGGGCGTTCTGGTCGGCAACAACGTCAGCCACGCCAACAACAAGACCAAGCGTCGGTATCTGCCGAACCTGGTCAACGTGTCGCTGCTGTCGGATGCGCTTGGCCGCACCGTCCGCCTGCGCATCTCCGCCAACGCGCTGCGTTCGGTCGAGCATCGCGGCGGGATCGACGCGTTCCTGGCGAAGGCTTCGAATGACGAGCTGTCGCCGCGCGCCCAGCTCCTCAAGAAGGAAATCAGCGCCAAGGTCGCGGCCTGACGCTGCGCTGGAACGGCCGTGCGCCTGGGGTTTTCCGGGGTGCGTGCCGATCCGGGCGACTTCCAGGCCCATCGAGCGGGCAAGATCATCGAGCGGGCGGTGTGCCATCACGGCGCGCCGCCTGCTTGCGTTTGTTGCCGGACGGGCGAAGCGGACGGGCTTGGCATGGCGTCCTGGCGGGTGTGACGATGCAACGCGACGGCGCGGCGAAGGCCGGCGGCCGGCACGGGCATCGGCGGACAGTCGTCGCCGGGGATCGGCGGGCGTGGAGGGGATGATGGGTCAGAGCGGGACATTCGCGGCGCCGGGACGGCTGGCGCTGATCGGCGCGGTGCTGGCGATGACGGCGGTGATCGCGGCGTCGAACGTGCTGGTGCAATATCCGGTCGAGGCCAGCATCGGCGTGCTGTCGCTGGCGGACCTGCTGACCTGGGGCGCGTTCACCTATCCGGTTGCCTTCCTCGTCACCGACCTGATGAACCGCAGCTACGGTCCGGGCGTTGCCCGCCGGGTGGTGTATGCGGGTTTCGCGACCGCCGTGGTGCTGTCGATCTATCTGGCGACGCCGCGAATCGCGATCGCATCGGGATCGGCGTTTCTGGTCGGGCAATTGCTCGACATCGGCCTGTTCAACCGGCTGCGGGCGATGTCGTGGTGGCGGGCGCCGCTGATCGGGTCGCTGCTCGGCTCGGCGACCGACACGCTGGTGTTCTTCTCGCTGGCCTTTGCCCCGGTGTTTGCCGGCCTGCTCGGCGAGGCCGACGGCTTCGCGATCGAACCGGCGGCGTTCCTCGGCTTGGCCGGGTTCGAGAGCGCGCGGTGGGTTTCCTGGGCGGTCGCCGATTTCTCGGTGAAGCTGTTCGCGGCGCTGTTCCTGCTGGCGCCCTACCGGATCGCGATGGAATGGATGCGGCCGATGCCGGCGGCAACGGCCTGAGGGCCGGTTTCGCCAGACGGTGTACCGCCAGTCGGTGTGAGGCGATCGGCGATCAATCAAGCAAGGCCCGGCGCGCAGATCGGCCGGGCCTTTTCATTTGGCGCGATGATGTCGGCCCAGTCGGGTCGTCGGCTCAGCCGGGGGGGGGGCGGCTCAGCCGGCGAGCTTGCGGGCGAGGAAGTCGCGGACGGCGGCGGGGGGCACGTCGTTGGCGATGTAGCTCTTGCCGATGCCGTGGGTGAGGATGAAGGTCAGCGCGCCGCGCTTGACCTTCTTGTCCTGGCCGATCGCCTGCATCAGCCCGTCGACGCCGCCGAGATCGCCGGGGACGTCCTGCAGCCGCGTCGGCAGGCCGACGGCCTTGAGGTGGGCGGCGACGCGCGCGGCGTCGTCGGGACTGGCGAGGTTCATGTGGGCGGAAAACTCGTAGGCGAGGCACATGCCGATGGCGACGCCCTCGCCGTGCACCAGCCGGCGGCTGTCGTAGTGGGTCGCCTGTTCCAGCGCGTGGCCGAAGGTGTGGCCGAGGTTGAGCAGGGCGCGCGGGCCGGTTTCGGTCTCGTCCATGGCGACGACGCGGGCCTTGGCGCGGCAGCCGGCGGCGATGGCCTCGATGCGTTGCGGGCCGCCGGCGAAGATCGCCGGCCAGTTGGCCTCGAGCCAGGCAAACAGGGCGGGATCGTCGATCAGGCCGTATTTGGCGACCTCGGCATAGCCGGCGCGGAATTCGCGCGGCGACAGAGTGTCGAGGATGGCGCTGTCGGCGAGGACCAGGCCGGGCTGGTTGAAGACGCCGATCAGGTTCTTGCCATGGGGCGAGTTGATGCCGGTCTTGCCGCCGACGGAGCTGTCGACCTGCGACAGCAGGGTGGTGGGGATCTGGACGAAGCCCATGCCGCGACGGACGACGCCGGCAACGAAGCCGGAGAGGTCGCCGATGACGCCGCCGCCGAAGGCGACGATGAGGTCGCCGCGCTCCAGTCTGGCGGCGAGCACGGCTTCGACGGTCGCCTCGAAATGGGCGAAGCTCTTGGTCGCCTCGCCGGCGGGCAGCACGACCGGCACCGACTGGATGCCGGCGGCGTCGAGGGCGGCGACGAGGCGGGGCAGGTGCAGGCCGGCGAGGTTCTCGTCGGTGACGATGGCGCAGCGGGCCTTGGGGAAGCGGGCGGCGATCTCGATGCCGGCGTGGTCGATCAGGCCGGGGCCGATGAGGATGTCGTAGGCGCGTGCGCCGAGTTCGACGCGGACGGTCTCAACGGTGGTCATCATTCAGCGCCCTTGCTGGCGTTTGTCGCCGGCGCGGCGATGCCGAGGTGGCGTTCGAGCGCGGCAATGATCTCGTCGGCGATGACGTCGTGGGGGACGTCGCGCGAGAGGATGGTGATGTCGGCGAGGGCATAGACCGGATAGCGCTCGTCGATCAGGCGGCGGAGCGTGCCCTCGGGATCGGGGTTCTGCAGCAGCGGCCGGTTGGACTTGCGGCGAACCCGGTGCATCAGCACGTCGAATTCGGCCTTGAGCCAGACGGAGATGCCGGTTTCGGCGATGGTGGCGCGGGTTTCAGCGCGCATGAAGGCGCCGCCGCCGGTGGCTAGCACCTGCTTGCCGTCGGCGAGAATGCGCTGGATGACGCGGCGCTCGCCGTCGCGGAAATAGGCCTCGCCGTGTTCGGCGAAGATCTCGGGAATGGTCTTGGCGGCGGCGCGCTCGATTTCGTGGTCGGCATCGAGGAAATGCAGGTCGAGCTTCTGGGCCAGGCGCTTGCCGACGGTGGTCTTGCCGGCGCCCATCATGCCGACGAGCACGATGGAGCGAGCCCCAAGCGCCGCCGTCACCCGGCGCGCCCGCGCCTCGATCTCAGGGCTTCTGCCCGTGTCGCCCGCCATGTCATGTCCTCCGGGCCGGTATCGAGCGGAGGGCGAGCCATCCGCGACGGCCGTCGCATTCGCATTGCGGTTTGAGCCGATTGAACCTTGCGCGTCAAGCTGGACGTGGTGCGAATCGGCGCCGTTGCCGTTTGTCAGGGAAATTACTCAGGTCCGCTCTTGAAAATCCGCGCCGACGCGCCATCTCCAATCCCCATGCGCCGGTGACGGTTCCGGCGCGTGCGAGGGCGTGCGGAACGCCCCAAGGAACAGGCGATATGGAAATGATCGGCGCATGGACCGCCGTCGAGTGGATCGGCAAGCCCCTGTGGATGTGGGCGGGTTTCCTCGGCATCGTCGCAACGCTGCTGGCGTTCGACCTTGGAATTCTTCACCGCAAGGACAGGGAGATGGGCATTGCCGAGAGCCTGTGGCTGTCGGCTTTCTATATCGGCATTGCCGTCCTGTTCGGCGGCGGCATCTGGTGGGCCTATGAGGTGGGCCAGATTGTCACCAGTGACGGCGTGCATGCGGGCGTGGCCTATTTCACCGGCTATTTCATCGAAAAGGCGCTGTCGATCGACAATGTCTTCGTCATTTCGCTGATCTTCGGCTATTTCGCCATTCCCCGGCAATATCAGTACCGGGCGCTGGTGTGGGGCATCGTCGCGGTGATCGTGTTGCGCGGCGTGATGATCGCCGCCGGCGCGGCGGTGGTGCGCGAGCACGACTGGGTGCTCTATGTGTTCGGCGCGTTCCTGATCGCCACCGGCATCAAGATGCTGATGGTGCCGGAAACCCAGCCCGACATGGCGGCCAATCCCTTGATCCGCTTCCTGAAGCGGCACATGCGGGTGAGCGACCGGCTGCATGGCGAGGCCTTCCTGGTGCGCCAGCCGGACCAGAACGGCCGGATGGTGCTGTGGGCGACGCCGCTGTTGCTGGCGCTGGTGGTGATCAACGTCGCCGACATCGTCTTCGCGGTTGACAGCGTGCCGGCGATCTTCGCGATCACCACCGACACGTTCGTGGTCTACACCGCCAACATCATGGCGATCCTTGGCTTGCGCGCCCTCTACTTCGCGCTCGCGGCGATGGTTCACCGGTTCCACTATCTGAAATACGCGCTGGCGATGGTGCTGGTGTTCATCGGCCTGAAGATCTTCTGGAACCAACTGGTCGGCAAGTTCCCGGCCGAATGGTCACTGGGCGTCACCCTGGCGATGATCCTCGCCGGCATCGGCTATTCCCTGTGGAAGACCCGGGCGGAGGAGGCGGCGGCGGCGCGGACGCCGTGACGCCCGGCAGGCATGGCCCGGGACTTGCTCCGGCCTGACGATCATCCGACACTGGCGCGAACGCAGGGCGTGCCAGTGTCGGGAAGCCGACGCGGGGATCCCATGTTGGGCGGCCCCGGTCGGGGAAATCGGCAGGCAAGGGGACGGGGTTCGATGGACAAGGTCAAGGTCGGGGACACGGAAATCGCCTATCGGATCGACGGCGAGGGCGATCACGTGGTGGTGCTGGTGCATTCGCTGGCGCTGAATGCCGATGCCTGGCACCCGATCTACGAGCGGCTCGGCGAGCGGTTCCGGCTGTTGTCGCTCGACCTGCGCGGCCATGGCGACAGCCCGGCGACGCCGGCGCCCTACACGATCGAGCAGATGGCCGACGATGTTGTCGGCCTGATGGATGCGCTGGGGATCGATACGGCGAGCTTCGTCGGCGTGTCGGTTGGCGGACGGATCGGCCAGAGCCTGCTGGTGCGCTATCCGCAGCGGTTCAAGAAGGCGGTGCTGGCGGCGTCGGTGATCGACATGGACCCGGCCGCCCATCCGGTTTGGACGGGTCGCTATGACGTGCTGCGGGCCAAGGGCATGTCGGGGATCATGACCTCGACGATCGAGCGCTGGTATGGCCCGACGATCGTCAACTATCCGATTTCGCAGCTCGACGCGATCGCGGCGATGATGAGCCGCTGCAGCGTCGAAGGGTATATTGGCGTCGGCGAGGCGCTGTTTGCCTCCAACTGCCGAGCGGATCTGGGGCGGATCGCGACGCCGGTTCTGGTGGTGGCGGGCGACAGCGACGTCGGGGCGCCGCCGACGGTCGGCGCCGAACTTGCCAGCCTGATCCCGGGGGCGGAACTGGTGATCCTCGCCGATTGCGGCCATCAGCCGGCGCTGCAGCAGCCGGATACGTTCGCCGACGTGCTGCGCGGGTTCATCGGCAAGGTCTGATGG